>JAYURC010000156.1:0-2505 GCA_043756405.1 Polaromonas sp. | reverse complement strand
AAGGCTTCGACAAGCTCAAGGCGAACGGGATCATGAATAATTCTTGCCGGATCAATAGCGTTCTCATTTCAGCGTCGGCTCTGCAAGGCACTGTTTTGAGCCTGAACGCTTTTCCGGCCAGCTCCAAGCTTGTTGTTTACCGTGATGTGCGGCGTGACGGCCGCGAGGCTATGACACTGGTTGACTCTCGCGTCTGTCTGTATAGTCAAGCTTTGTCTGACAAACCACAGTTATCGTGAAGCCTTCCCACATACAAGTCGTGACCCCGGTAACGCCAGCGGAATTCATCGCGACCCGTCAGATTTTTCAGGAGTATGCCGAGCAACTCGGTGTCGACTTAGCTTTTCAAAACTTTGATGCCGAACTGGAAACCCTACCCGGTGAATATACTGAGCCGCAGGGCGCGCTGTTATTGGCGTGGGTAGATGGCCAACTGGCAGGTTGCTGTGCCATGCGGCCGCTGTCGTCAACCGACTATCCAAATGCCTGCGAAATGAAGCGGTTGTATGTGAAAGACAGCCACCGCCGTTTTGGATTGGGCAGACAGTTAGCCGAGGCGATTCTGGACGCGGCTCGCGTGGCGGGCTACCACCACGTATTGCTGGACACCCTGAGCGAGATGGAGTCTGCCAGAGCACTGTACCAAGACTTGAACTTTGAAGAGATACCGCCTTACTACCATAACCCGATAGCGGGTGCTCACTACCTCAAAGTTGACCTATAAATCAGGCTCTGGCGCAATCAATATGCGCGCAAACAGCTCCTGATTTAATAGCGACCCAATACCTGTTTAGCCGCTTGACTCAGGCCTTGGCCTGCGCCAGCAGCGTTACCGCGTCACTGACTTCAAACTTGCCGGGGCCTTCAACATTCAGGCTGGCAACTTTGCCGTCTTTGATCAGCATTGAGTAACGGTTGCTTCTCAAACCCATGCCGTGCGCTGTCAAATCAAGTGTCAGACCCGTGGCCTGGGCAAAAGCCGCGCTGCCATCGGCCAGCATGCGCACTTTGCCATCGGTCTTCTGGTCACGAGCCCAAGCACCCATGACGAAAGCGTCATTCACGCTGACGCACCAGATCTCGTCAACACCGGCGGCGTTGAAGTCGGCCACATGATCAACATAGCCGGGCACATGTTTGGCCGAGCAGGTTGGCGTGAACGCACCCGGCAAGGCAAAAAGGGCAATGGTTTTGCCAGCAGCGGCCTTGGTCACGTCTACTGCATTGGGACCAATGCTGCAGCCATTGCCTTCAACTTCTGAAAACTCCATCAGCGTGGCTGGTGGAAGAGTGTCGCCTACTTTGATCATGGGATGCTCCAGCTGAAAATTAAAAAAAAGATGCTTTCAGAAATTCAGATTATCGGGATGAAGTGCAAGGCGCACGGAGCACAGCAACCAGAATGTACTTCAGTACATGAGGATTGCGAGCACCGCGCAACGCCGCAATTCACCCGAAAAATGAATTTATTGAAGTATCTGACATTAGAAACAAAAACGGCCCACTAAGTGAGCCGCCTTCTAAAAGACCATACGATCCTGGCAGTGGTGTTTAAAAATTAAACAACAGCAGCCTTTTCAACCAGACGGGTCACAACCCAGTTTTTGGTCTTGGAAATCGGGCGGCTTTCGGTGATTTCAATCACATCGCCAGACTTGTACTCACCCTTTTCGTCGTGAGCGTGGTACTTGCTCGACAACGATACGATTTTGCCGTACAGCTCGTGCTTGACGCGGCGCTCAACCAGAACCGTGACAGTCTTGGCACGCTTGTCGCTCACCACTTTGCCAATCAGAGTGCGCTTGAGGGACTTCTTAACTACTGCAGTTACTTCAGTCATCATTTGGCTCCTTGTTTCGCTGCGTTAGAAGCGAGGGTCTCGGTCAAGATAGTTTTTGCCCGGGCGATTGAGCGGCGTGTAGAACGCAGCACCGAGGTGTTGTTTAGTTGCTGTGTCGCTTTTTGCATGCGCAAACCGAAATGGGCTTTTTGCAGTGCTTTGACTTCGGTTTTCAAACCAGCAACATCTTTTTGGCGTAATTCAGTCGTTTTCATTTGCTTAAGTCTCCTGATCACTGACCAATCATGCGAGCCACAAACGTGGTGCGCAACGGCAATTTGGCAGCTGCCAGCGTGAAAGCTTCGCGAGCCAATGCCTCTGGCACACCCACGATTTCAAACACAATCTTGCCGGGCTGAATTTCAGCCACGTAATATTCTGGGTTACCTTTACCGTTACCCATGCGAACCTCTGCAGGCTTTTGGGAAATCGGCTTGTCCGGGAAGACACGGATCCAGATACGGCCGCCACGTTTGACATGACGGGAAATCGCACGGCGTGCGGCTTCGATTTGACGGGCCGTCAGGCGGCCACGATCAGTACATTTCAGGCCAAAATCGCCGAATGCGACCGAGCTGCCACGAGTGGCAACGCCGGTGTTACGGCCTTTTTGTTCCTTGCGGTATTTTCTACGTGCGGGTTGCAGCATTTAAATTCTCCGTTGT
>JAYURC010000155.1:0-2514 GCA_043756405.1 Polaromonas sp. | reverse complement strand
TGCATTGCGCTACGCGGGGCTGATCTTGCCTGACCACCTGTTTATGGTGGCTGACAACGGCTTGCTCTCCGCGATTCGCGACTACACCCAAGCTGGCGGCCAAACGATGCTGGTGTACGACTTCGGCACTTTGACGCTCGACTTTAATGCCAAGCCCACTTATTCGATTCCGAAGGCCAGACTCAGCGACTTGGCGGGTGTGAACTATGCGCTTTACGACATGCTGCGCGAGAAAAGCATCACAAACGGCTCAATTGCAGCCACGCGCACCACATTAAGAGACCTGCAGGTGCCACCGGGTAAATCCAGTCCTTACTTGATACCCGCCTCAAAAGCAAATGGCACTGTGGCGGTGGCATCCTCAACGCCAGCTGCCAACGCCAGCACAACAACACCTGCCACAGTCTTGTCGCTTAACAGTGCGCAAATGACGCATGTTGCGCCTGCAAACAGCCCAGTCGTGGCTGGCGAACCACTTGAAAGCTATAGCGGCTATTTGCTAGGAAACCTTGCTTATCCAAGTTTTGTCACGCATGGCACCTATACAGGCACCCCGCTGGCAGTGTCTGCAGAGGCAGGTCTGATTGCTGGGCTGAACAAGTTTGGTCGGGGTCAGGTTTTATTTGTCAATTTGCCCATGACCTGGCTGAAAGTTGAGCGTACCGATGGTTTGCTGATGCACGGTTTTTTGCGATATTTTGCGCACAATGTGCTGCAGTTGGCTCATTTATCAGCGGTTCCCAACGGGGTGGCAGGGCTCACCTTGAATTGGCACCTCGACTCGTTTTTTGCGCAGCAACCGACGCTTAATCTGGAGCAACTCGGGGTGTTTGATGAGGGGCCGTTCTCAATTCACATGACCGCAGGCCCGGATGCCATAGTTACCGGTGATGGCAGGGGCTGGAATCTTGATAACAATCCGCAGGCGCAGCAAATTTTGCAGCGTTTTGCAAAAAAAGGCCATGCATTGGGCAGCCACGGTGGCTGGAACCATGACTACTACGGCTTGACTGCCAACGAAAGCAACGCCAGCAAATTTTTGCCTTATCTGGAACTCAATACGAATTCCATCGACCGGGCTGTCAGCCACGCCGTCAGGGGGCATTTGGGGCTGGAGTCACCAACGCCAGCCGGTATGGCACCGGCTTTGCTGCCGATGCATCAACGGCTCAAATCAACCGTAGACCGGGCGTTTGGGCCGCTGTTACGGGAATACTCGCCGCCGGTCGGCAACAACCCGCTTTGGGCCATGGACTGGCTTGAGCAACATGGCGTTGTTGGCGTGTATTTTGGCGGCCATACTGGCATGGGACCCACCCGGCAGTACCGTGAAGGCCAACTGCGCAATCGCAATATGTGGATGTTTCCGGTCACGCCATTTCGCCGATACGCCACGTTTGAAGAATTTCAGACCGCTCGCAAGCCCAAACAGGCGGCGCAAGAGTGGTACCGCGCATCTGTTGATTTCGCGATTGAGCACAACACCACCCGCATGATTTACATGCATCCAAACGGTGCCAATGTATGGCCAGATGTGTTGCTCGATTTGCTGGCTTACGCCAAAGCAAAGGGCGACACGCAGTTCAAGTGGTACACCATGACCCGGCTGGCAGATTTCATGACAGCCAGGCAAGATGTGAAATGGATAGAACAACGTGATGCCAGCGGCTTGTCCAGATTTGGCGTCAATCACTCAAGCAGCCTCAAAGAAATGGTGTGGCTGCTGCCCAAGTCGCGTTATGCCGATTTGCCAGTCAGCGAAGATGGCAGCGTCACCGTGTCTGACCAAGGCGCAAATTGGGCGGTTCGGGCGGGCAATACGCGTCTGGCCAGCTTCACCGCCAAAACCGTCATGCCTAAAAACTGAACCAGCTAAATTGACGCTGGACATACCAGCGCTGCGTTGCGTCGCAACACGCCAGTCGCAATGCCGTCAGTTAACGCTGACTGAAATGGGTTGTTGTCACTAAATGTCTGTGGCATATTTCGGCTATGCGTTTATCCGACCTCCGATTTCTTGTAGCCTGGCTACTTCCTGCACTGTCAATTCACAGTGTGATTTACTTACCTGCACAAGCCGCGTTGTGGACGCTGGCCATCTGGTGGGGTATTGCCATGGTGGATGCCTACATGCCGGGCGGCAAGCACTCGCCACAAGCTGTAACGCCTCAAACCAACATGACTTATTTCAACGCGGTTTTGCGTATCTACGTGTTACTGCAAATGGTGTTGATTGCAGCGGGCGCCTATGCTGCCATGCGGGCTGACTGGCCGGTGGTTTTGGGTGTTGCTTTCAGTGTGGGCTTTATCACTGGCTCGCAAGGCATCACTTTTGCCCACGAAATGGGGCACAGCAAATCAAAGCTTGACCGCTTTTGCGCCTGGGTGCTGATGACCAGCGTTTGCTACGGCCACTTTATGGTGGAGCATTATCGTGGCCATCACCCGCGTGCTGCCACGCATGATGACGCGGCGACGTCACGCTTTGGCGAAAGCTTGTACCAGTTCTTGCCG
>JAYURC010000154.1:0-5792 GCA_043756405.1 Polaromonas sp. | reverse complement strand
ACCAGGTGTTCTGGAATGCTTTGACGTTGTTGTTAGTGGGTACTTGCGTCGCCCGGTTGTCATATTACTCATGGCGCAATTCTGATGTGACGGTCTACATCTACACGGCTGCGGCCTGGTTTGCACTCAGCTTTGGTGCGTACGACTTTCTGCTGGAAATCTTTACGTCAGGATTTGGCCAGCTCCGGCTTGGAAACTACTCATTCTTGCTTTTCAATTTTTCCCTGGGTGCCGTCGTGATACGAAAGTACTGGGAAACCCAGGACTCGTTGCAATTATTGCGGCTAACGCGAGACCAGCAAACCCGGCAAGCCGCGCTGCTCGAAAGACAGCGCATGATGCAAGACATTCACGATTCAGTCGGTTCACAGCTCGTGGCACTGCTGGGCCTGGTCAATAGCAACGCCCCGCGCGAAGTTCTCAGCGCACACACGTCAGAAGCGCTTGACGAGCTACGGCTTGCCGTTGATGCGATTGATAACGCCGAAGGCGACCTGGCCGTGGTGCTGGCCACGTTAAGGCATCGCTTGCAGCCAAGACTGGACTCGTCAAAGCTTCAATTGCAATGGCAGGTCGACGCACTGCCTAAATTTGAAAAACTGACCTCAAAAGATATTCAGCACATTCAACGCATCCTGCTGGAGGTGTTCAGCAACATCATTCAGCATGCCAAGGCTACACAGGTGGTGCTGAGTGCGCGTTATGACTCGCAAGCACGGGTTTGCCGAATCTGCATCCGTGACAACGGCATAGGCTTCGATACGGCCAGCACCGCCGGGCGCGGCCTGAGCAACATTCAAAGCCGCGCGGACATGCTGGGGGCCACGCTTGCGATCATGAAGAATGAGCCAAAAGGCACGGCAGTCATGCTCGGTATTGCCGTGCCATGACAGCCCTTTGCATTAAACACAACGCCTATTTGCTATTATTTTAATAGCTACTTGCGCACGTATTCGTTGGACAAGTAGCTTTTTTGATACCTGAAAAGCGACAAAACTGCATCAGAACAGCATCAAATACCACCCCGAATCAGCTAAGCAGCAACTTGAACACGGCAATAGTGCCGCACCAGGCTCATCAGCTCATCTTCAGGATATGGCTTGCCCAGATAGTGGTCGACACCCAGTTCTTTGGCGTATTCACGGTGCTTTTCGGCAATGCGTGAAGTGATCATGACAATCGGCAGGTCTTTCAGTCGGGCATCACTGCGGATGTTACGGGCCAGGTCGAAACCGTCCATGCGTGGCATTTCAATGTCAGATAGCACCACTGCAGGCAGCTCCTCCTGAAGACGCTCTAGCGCCTGCAGGCCGTCCGCCGCCAGCACGACACGGTAGCCTTCGCGCTGCAACAGGCGCTGAGTTACGCGCCTGACAGTGATCGAGTCATCCACCACCATGACGAGCGGAATCTGCAATGCGGCGGCTGGTAAAACGGGCGCGCCTGCATCTTTACCACCACCAACATGGCCTTCGAGCATGTGCGGCTCAGCACTGTCGGCGCTCAGTGCACGTGCCTGAACACCATAAACCGAGGCCAGCGCTACCGGGTTGTAAATCAACACCACAGCGCCCGACGCCAACACGGACATGCCTGCCAGACCTGGCAGACGCGACAGCTGTGGCCCCAGGTTTTTAACCACCACTTCCTGGTTGCCCAGCACCTCGTCAACGTGCAACGCCACGCGCTGTGCGGCGCTGCGGAACACCACGACAGACGAGTTTTTGGCTTGAACTTCGGCGCTATGCGCTGAAGACTGCAGCAAGGCGCCCGACCAGAAAAACGGCACCGCCTCGCCGCCCACGTCCAGCGTACCTGTGTTGTAGGCTTGCTGAAGATCTTTGGCCGATGTGCGGCGAACCGTTTCAACCACGTTGGCAGGTACACCCACAGCCAGGCTACCAATGCGGATCATCACCACCTGCGTTACAGCGGTAGTCAACGGCAGCACGAGCTTGAACTGCGTACCCTGGCCAAGCGTGGTGGCGGTTTCAATCCTGCCGCCTACGCCGTTAACTTCAGCGCGCACCACATCCATGCCTATACCACGCCCCGACAGTTCGGTGACTTGCGTGGCAGTGGTAAAGCCCGGCATGAAAATCAGGTTGGCCGCTTGCTGATCGTCCAACGGCTGGTCAGCAGTGATCAAGCCAGAGCTGATGGCTTTTTCACGGATGCGTTTTAAGTCCAGGCCGGCACCGTCGTCCCGGAATTCAACCGACACGTCGTTACCCTCTTGACGCAGTTCAACGGTGATCAGCCCTGCAACATCTTTACCTGCGGCGCTGCGAACAGCTGGGCTTTCAATGCCGTGCGCGACACAATTGCGCAGCAAATGTTCAAACGCAGGCGTCATGCGGTCCAGCATGCCGCGGTCCATCTCTATGGTGCCGCCCAACAAATCGAGTTTGACCTGCTTGCCGGTCTCTTTGGAAGCCAGGCGAACCACACGGTAAAGGCGGTCAGAAATGCCCTCAAACTCCACCATGCGGGTTTTAAGCAAGTCGCGCTGAAGCTCACGGGTTTGGCGTGCCTGGGCAACCAAGTCATCTTCGGTAGCTTCCACTGTACGCTGCAAGGTACGCTGCACGGTTGCCACGTCGTTGACCGACTCGGCCATCATCCGGGTCAACTCCTGCACCCGGGTAAAACGGTCAAACTCCAGCGGGTCAAAACCAGCCTGCAATTCTTTGGCCTGCGCCAAGCGTGATTGCATCTGGGTTTCAGCCTGCAGTTCAATGTCACGTAGTTGCTGACGCAAGCGGTTCAAGTTGTCGTTCATGTCGCCCAGCGAGCCGCGCAACTGACTGAGCTCAACCTCGAGGCGTGAGCGGGTAATCATGACCTCGCCAGCCTGATTCACCATGCGGTCCAGCAACTGGGAACGCACGCGAATGGAGGCTGTAGCGGCTTGCCGCAGTGGCTGCATAGCCATGGTTTGCGGTGCAGGAATCAAGGCTTTGCCACTGACGGCTGCAACAGTCACAGTCTCGGTTGCATCCAGAACCGCCATCTTTGGATCTGGCAGTGCATCGACCTTGGTCAGCGGGCTAACAGGCACCAACAGGCTTGCGGGCGCAGCAGGGGTAACAGCCGCAGCGGGTGCGACGAGTGCTGCAGACAACTCATAAACAGCATCCGCCTTGCGCAGCCCATCAAGCGCTTGCTGCATGGCATCAAAGCGGGTGAGTAATGGCTCAAAGTTTTGGCTGGCAGCGGCGTCGGTGCCTAAAAATTCGATCTCCGACTCAATCTTGTGGGCCATTTCACCCAAGCGCAAGGCACCAGCCAGCCGTGCGCTGCCCTTGAGGGTGTGCAAAGCGCGCAAAACCTCCATGCGCGCACCCAGGTTTTCAGGCCGCGCCGACCACTGGCGCAGCGCGCCGCCCAGTTGGGGCATCAGTTCGGCTGCTTCTTCGTCAAAAATGGGGAAAAGCTCAGCGTCAATCGCGTCGACCGCGTCAATGTCGTCGTCCTCGCCACCGTTGCTGACAGGCTGGACAGCCAAAGACAGACTGGAAGGCGGTGTATTTTGTACGGCTACCGCAGGAAGTACAGACAGCGTTACCGCTGAAGTAATAGCCGCAACTAGTATTGGAGCTACTGCTGAGGCTTCTGCTGCCGCTTCTAAGGCTTGCGCTTTCACGGCGATAGATGGCTCAATCTGTTGTAGAGCAACGGGCTTCGGCAGGTCAATTGTTGGCGCTTGTTGAAGAGCTTGCACAGGCAAGCTGGCCATATCAACATCAAAATCCAGATCTAATTTCAAAAGATCAAGTTCGGAAGATTGAATGTCCACCTCCGCATCGGGAAACTCAAGCGCGCGGAGTTGCGCCAGCAACAGTGGGTCAGATTCTTTCAGGAAACCAGCAGCAAACTGATGCAGCAGCCTGCGGATGTCTTCAGCCGCATTAACAAACAGTTCTGCATACTGCCCTGCAGCGACGCCGGCGTAATGTGCCCGCGACAGCTGCAAAGCGCTTTCAAGCGCGCGAGCTATTTCTGAAAGCGAGTTGAAGCCAACAGTAGCAGAGCTGCCCGCCAGAGAATGCGCGAAAAACACTGCAGACTCGCTAACCGGCAGTGTGCGCTCCATGGCCCACTCAGAAAGTTCAGTTAGAAGGCGACGCGACCACTCATCCGCCTCGTTAAGGTACACGTTGTATAAAGGAATGCCTATGCGCAAATCACCAATGACCTTGGTTTGATCTACGTCAACGGACGCAGTGTCAAGCTCTGGCTCTGCTGCAGACGCTTCAATTTCCAGATCAGGCAAGTCAAAGTCCGCGGCCATTTGTGCGGATTGATCCAGCGCCGGTATGTCGGTTAAGAACTGCGCTTCAAAATCTGCCGCAGACATGTTGACAATTTCAACAGGTTCTGTCGGCAATGCGGCTGAATCAGTCAAACCAGCCATTGACTGGGCTTCAAATGCATCAAGCTGCTGTTGCAGGGCTTGCATCTCCAACTGTTCATCAATTTCATTCTCGGTTTCAACAACAACGACAACAACCGGTGCTTCTTGCACACCTGATATAGCCAGCAGGCTGTCAAAGTCGATGCCTTCGATATCGAGCATGTGTGACTCAGTGGACGGCATGACTGGGGGCAGCGGCACGGAATCGACTGCCTTCGCCTCTATTTGTGCCACTGTCTGTGCCGCTAACTGCGTCTCTGCCGCTACGTCATCTAAAGCAAAAAAGTCAAAGTTGTCATCGGGCAAGCTCACTAACCCGACAGGTTCAATAACAACCGGTGTATCTGTAGCCTCGATCTGCAGATCAACTGGTGCCGCGATCTGCTCAACGACACCTGCCGCTGAAGATCCAAACTGAGGCAAAACCAGCGCAATCAGTTTTCCTTCGGTGCGCATGGCTTCAGCGCTGCTGCTAAATGCCGACGCGGCCCAGGCCCCATCGCTGTTGGCGGCAATGTCTTCGATCCAGCGCGAAAAGCCAGCCAAGCTGGTTGCAGACAACGACAACAAATCATGACTTGCTGATTTTTGATCAGCCAACCAGCCATTAAACAGCTGTTCCATCGACCAGGCTGCCTCCCCAAATTCATTGAGCCCCACCATGCGCGAGCTACCTTTGAGGGTGTGGAAAACGCGCCGCAGAATGGTCAACTGATTAAGGTCGCTCGGGTCAGTGCCCAGTATGCGGACAGCATCTAGGCCGTTACCCGTCACCTCCCTGGCCTCTTCCAGAAAAATGTCGCGCAGGTCGTCTTCTTCAAAATCAACGTCTTCAACATGACTGGCCGGGGGACTGGAGATTGGCACAACAGCCGTGGCAAGCGTGTTCAACACGTGAGTAGTGGCCGGTGCGTCGCAGGCGGATACGGCCAGAGAAGTGTCTTGTGCAGCTTGCGCCAACACGGGCTGGTCTGCCAGAGCATCCAGCTTGGTACCAAGCGCGTCATCCGCTGCGCTAGAACCTGCGTTTTGCACTAACGAAGTGACTTCTTGCGGCAGGGTCGGGCTTGACGCTTCGTGAGCGGGCGCTGTGAGGGTCGTTTTTTCAACGCGACCCATCAAAGGCCTGAGTTCGCCTTTGACATCGTCGTACACAAAGAGCTTCTTTGCCAATAACGGCTGGTAGTTGAGCATGTCGATCAAAAAGCTCAAAGCACCCAGGTTGTTGCCTAGCTGGTCAAAGGTACCGGCAGCACGGGCAAGCTCTTCGTCAGCTTTAGTTTCGAGCATCTGCTCGACGCTGCCTCGCATCCTCAAGACAGCCTGCGCTGCCTGGTCCAGACCCAGCACCGACAGTACGCCACGCATTTGCGTT
>JAYURC010000153.1:0-37439 GCA_043756405.1 Polaromonas sp. | reverse complement strand
GGGTACCAAGTCGGTGGTGACTGTTTTCAGGCGCGGTACAACCCGCGATTTTTCCGTCGTCGTGGCTGAAGTCGAAGCAGAAAAACCTGTCCGCAAAGCATCAGGCCCGGAGCCCAAGCCTCCCGTTGCTGGCCCAGCACAAGTGCTGGGATTGGCCGTCAGTGACATCAGCGACGCGCAAAAGAAAGAGCTCAAAATCAAAGGTGGCGTGAAGGTTGACACCGTTGAAGGCGCTGCTGCGAGAGCCGGTATGCGCGAAGGCGATGTAATCATTGCCATTGCCAACACGGAGATCACAAACGTCAAAGAGTTTGAAGCGGCACTTGCAAAACTCGACAAAAGTAAAGCGGCCAATTTATTGATCAGACGCGGCGAGCTGGCTCAATATGTGTTGATTCGCCCTGCACGCTGATGATGCTGAATCAGTAGCTGCGCTTTCGCAGCCCAGTTTTTGGGCTAAAAACAACCCCCATACCCCGCCGGGCTTGGGGGTTTTTATTGAAATAAATATATTTTTTGTCCTGCCAAAAAATATATTTGCTATCTTTTTATTGTGAACTTTGTTGGCGGTCACTAACAAGATTTATGCTCAGTTACGCATTTTGGTTAGAATGAGTCATGATTTTTTGTGGTTTTCGATATATAAAACTCATTAAAATTCTGAATCCGTTGCTATTTTGAGTTATCACCCGTTGATCCACAGATCGCCCACAAGTTGTCCATAGGTAGTCAGTATAAATTGTGAATAACTTGTGGATAAATTTCATGTTGCTACCTTGCAACGACAAAAATATGGCCATTTTGGGACTGTTCGCAAGCGGCTTTTTGCCTACAATGAAGTTCCAACATAGCAGTTGCCATAGATTGTTGGTTCAGGGCGCGTCGCAAACCGACGCGCCCTTTTTTATGTTTCAACGCAAATGGCCATACCGCTGTTCGCAATACTTTCAAGCACTTAGGCGTTCTCGTTGATGAATCACATCAGAAATTTTTCGATCATTGCTCACATTGATCATGGCAAATCCACATTGGCAGACAGACTGATTCAACGCTGCGGCGGTTTGCAAGATCGTGAGATGAGTGCGCAGGTTCTTGACTCAATGGATATTGAAAAAGAGCGTGGGATAACTATCAAGGCGCAGACTGCTGCGCTCAAATACAAAGCGCTTGATGGGCAAATCTACAACCTGAATCTGATCGACACACCAGGCCACGTTGATTTCTCTTATGAAGTGAGTCGTTCGTTGTCGGCATGTGAAGGTGCGTTGCTGGTGGTTGATGCATCACAAGGCGTTGAAGCGCAGACAGTTGCCAACTGCTACACCGCGCTCGACCTTGGTGTTGAGGTGGTGCCCGTGCTGAACAAAATGGATTTGCCGCAAGCCGACCCGGACAACGCCAAGCAGGAAATCGAAGAAGTCATCGGCATTGATGCAACCGACGCCATTCCATGCAGCGCCAAAACAGGACTGGGCATTGACGAAATTCTTGAGGCTGTGGTGGCACGCATACCGCACCCCAAAGGCAACCCAGATGGCGCGCTGCGTGCCATGATCATCGACAGCTGGTACGACGCCTATGTGGGTGTGGTGATGCTGGTGCGCGTGGTCGATGGCAGGCTGGTTAAAGGTGACCGTATTAAGCTCATGGCCAGCGAGGCGATGTACAACGCCGAGCAACTGGGCGTGTTCACGCCGCACAACGAACCGCGGCCAACGCTTGAGGCGGGCGAGGTGGGTTTTGTGATTGCCGGCATCAAGGAGCTGCAAGCCGCACGGGTCGGTGACACCATCACTCGCATCAAGGCGGGCAGTGGCGGCTTGGCTTACACGGCAACCGAGGCATTGCCTGGCTTCAAGGAAATTCAACCCGCCGTTTTTGCCGGTCTGTACCCGTCAGAAGCCAGCGAATATGAGTCCCTGCGGGACGCACTGGAAAAGCTCAAACTTAACGATGCATCGCTGCACTACGAGCCCGAGGTTAGTGAGGCGTTGGGCTTTGGCTTCAGGTGCGGCTTTTTGGGCTTGCTGCACATGGAGATCGTGCAGGAGAGGTTGGAGCGCGAGTTTGACCAAGACTTGATCACTACCGCCCCCAGCGTGGTTTACGAAGTGCTTCGTGCCGATGGCGAAATCATCAAGGTTGAGAATCCATCGAAAATTCCTGACGCTGGGCGTGTCAATGAGATTCGAGAACCCATCGTTACCGTGCATTTGTACATGCCGCAAGACTATGTGGGCGCGGTGATGACGCTGGCCAACCAGAAGCGCGGCGTGCAGCTCAACATGGCCTACCACGGCAAGCAGGTCATGCTGACCTATGAAATGCCGCTGGGCGAGATCATGCTTGACTTTTTTGACAAGCTTAAATCCGTCTCGCGTGGCTATGCATCGATGGACTACACGTTCAAAGAGTTCCGCACATCAGACGTCGTCAAAGTAGACATCTTGCTCAATGGTGAAAAGGTCGACGCGCTGTCAATCATCGTGCACCGCAGCCAGTCGGCTTACCGCGGCCGTGCTGTAGTAGCCAAAATGCGCGAGATCATTTCACGTCAGCAGTTTGACGTCGCCATTCAGGCGGCCATTGGTGCCAACATCATTGCGCGTGAGACAATCAAAGCCCTGCGCAAAAACGTGATTGCCAAGTGTTACGGCGGTGATATTTCACGCAAGCGCAAGCTCCTTGAAAAACAAAAAGCGGGTAAAAAACGCATGAAACAAATCGGATCGGTTGAAGTGCCGCAAGAGGCATTCCTCGCCATATTGCAGGTGGAAGACTAATGAGTACGGCTCTTACAACATCAATGAGCGGTATCACGGCTGTCGTGCTGGCCGCATTTGTAGGCTACGGCGCATCCTGGTATTTTGGTCTGGTTGACGGCAATTTTTCATTGTTGCTTTTTCTGGCTGCGGTAGTGACTGGAATTTATTGGCTGGCTGAGCGCTTTTACTTTCTGCCGCAACGCCGCCATGCAGTTACGGCTCTCGAAGCCGCTACTTTTCAGCGCCACGTCGAGCTGCTTGATAAAGGCATCACCAAAGTAGACACAGACATCAACGAGGCTAAAAACCGGCTGATCATGCAGCCGTGGTGGCTGGACTGGACAGCCGGTTTGTTCCCCGTCATCATCGTGGTGTTTTTATTGCGCTCGTTTTTGTTTGAGCCTTTCAAGATTCCGTCTGGATCAATGATCCCGACGTTGATCATCAATGACCTGATCCTGGTCAATAAATTTCACTACGGTGTGCGGTTGCCCGTCATCAATTTGAAGGTGCTGGACAACAACAGCCCCCAGCATGGCGATGTCATGGTGTTCCGCTACCCACCCAAGCCCAGTCTGGACTACATCAAACGCGTGGTGGGTTTGCCAGGCGACGAGGTGGCTTACCTGAACAAAAAGCTGACGATCAACGGTAAAACGTTGACCAAAACGACGTTGCCTGACTATTTTGATGAAGACACGATGCGTTATTCAAAGCAATTCGAAGAAACCACTGTCGCCAACATAAAGTATCGTTTGCTCAATGACGACGATCGTCCAGCATTTATACCGGGCACAGAAGACTTTCCGAACAAGCAAAATTGTCGTTACAGTAGTGAGGGAGTGGTTTGCAAAGTGCCAGAAGGTCATTATTTCATGATGGGCGACAACCGAGATAATTCACTCGACTCTCGCTATTGGGGTTTTGTGCCAGAAAAAAACATTGTGGGCAAAGCGTTTTTTGTCTGGATGAATTTTGGCAACCTGAAGCGTATTGGCTCATTTGACTGATCCGGCCATTTGGTTGAGCGATCAGCCCTTGAAAGAAAAGCATATGAATATTTCAAAAAACAAGCAACGCGGTGCGTCATTGATTGGCATTTTGTTCATTGGCGGCATCCTGGTTTTTGGCGGTATTGTGGGTGCGCAAGTCGCCCCTACTTACGCTGAATACCGGACCGTTCTCAAAACTGTTAACAAGGTCAAGGATTCCAGCTCCCCTGCTGAGGCAAGGAGCAGCTTTGATAAAGCGGCTCAAATTGATGACATCAAGTCCATCACAGGCAAAGAGCTAAACATCACCAAGGAAGGCAACAACCTGGTCATTGCATTTGCCTACAACAAAGAAATTCACCTCGCCGGTCCTGCGTATCTGGTGATGAAGTACGCGGGTCGTTCCAATTAAAGTGCTGGCTGGTGTTGCATTAAGCCCGAGGCTGCTGGCGCTGCAAAAGCGCCTGGAGCACACGTTTACACGCCCAGAACTTCTTGTGCTGGCACTGACCCATCGCAGTTTTGCGTCAAACCACAATGAGCGCATAGAGTTTTTGGGTGACTCGGTATTGAATTTGGCGGTAGCTGACCTGCTGTACGAACGCTTGGGTGAGTTGCCGGAAGGAGATTTGTCGCGGGCTAGAGCCAGTCTCGTCAAGCAGGAAACGCTGCATCAAGTGGCCGTGACGCTCGGGCTGCCAGACTTATTACGGCTAGGCGAGGGCGAGGCCAAATCTGGCGGGCAAAAGCGGCCGTCCATACTGGCTGATGCACTGGAGGCCGTGATTGGTGCGGTGTACTTGGATGCCGGTTTTGACGTGGCCTCCACCTTGGTACGCCGACTCTTTAGAAATGTTGAAATCAATGCCACCATGCAGGCCATTGGCAAGGACCCGAAAACCGAGCTGCAAGAGTGGCTGCAGGGCCGCAAAATGAGTTTGCCCATTTACCGTATCGTTGGTACTGAAGGCGCAGCCCATAAGCAGACATTTGATGTTGAATGCGAGATTGTGGAATACCGCCGCGCCGAGCGGGGCACCGGCAATTCACGCCGCGCGGGCGAACAAGCCGCTGCCTCGGTCATGCTGGCTTTTATCAAAACACTATGCTAGAGAAAAAATTGACACCTGACGAAGTTGCCGCGCAGGCCCAAGCTGCTGCGGTAGAAGCCATGATGGCCAAGGCATTTTCAAAAAGAACAAGCACTGAGCCTGCCAAAGATGCGCTCGCCAGCCCACCGCTTGACACACAACGCTGCGGCCTGATTGCCATCGTCGGCAAGCCCAACGTGGGTAAATCAACGTTGCTCAATGCGCTGGTGGGCCAAAAAGTGAGCATAACGTCGCGCAAGGCGCAAACCACACGCCACCGCATTACCGGCATGAAAACAGTGGCCGCAACGCAGTTCGTGTTTGTGGACACGCCGGGCTTTCAAACCCGGCATGGCAATGCATTGAACCGTTCACTCAACCGAACGGTTGTGGGCGCTGTTAACGATGTGGACTTGATTGTCTTTGTGGTCGAAGCGGGTCAGTTCAATCAGGCAGATGAAAAAGTTTTAAGTCTGCTGCCGCCCGGCACGCCCGCCATTTTGCTGGCCAACAAGTTTGACTTGATCCATCGCCGTGGCGACATTGCGCCGTGGCTGCAAATGATGCAAACCAAACGCGACTTTGCCGAGTTCGTACCGATGTCGGCCAACAGCGCCAAAGACGTGGAGCGCGTGTTTGGCATTTGCGAAAAGTATCTGCCTCAACAGCCTTGGATGTACGAAGCCGATGCGCTGACTGACCGCAGTGACCGCTTCATGGCGGCCGAGATGATTCGGGAAAAGCTGTTTCGTCTTACGGGTGATGAGTTGCCTTACACCTCCACCGTCATCATTGACAAATACGAGCAGGAAGGCAACTTGCGCAAAATTGCCGCGACGATTGTGGTCGAGCGGGACGGGCACAAAGGCATGATCATTGGCGACAAGGGTGAAAAGCTCAAGCGCATGGGGACTGAGGCACGCCATGAGCTGGAGGCGCTGACGGGCAACAAGGTGTTTCTTGAGATTTGGGTCAAGGTCAGGTCTGGCTGGGCGGACAACGAAGACCGCGTCAAATCATTTGGCTACGAGTGATGTTGGGTACGGGCGGGGTCATTTCAACGCGGAGGGGAGGAGTGACGCAGAGGACGCGGAGTTGAATATCTATAAATTCCGTACTGATATTTTTTTATCTCTCCTCTGTGTCCTCCGCGCTCTCGTCTTCTGCGCGCTGAAAAATTTTATTTGCCCATTTTTGAATACACGCGACACTTGTGCCAATCAAACGAATCACTGACGAACCCGCTTACGTCCTGCACCGTTACGACTGGAGCGAGTCCAGTCTGATTCTGGAAGTGTTCACCCGCAACTATGGCCGTGTGGCGCTGATTGCCCGCGGTGCCAAAAAGCCCAGCTCCAGTTTCCGTCCCATCTTGCTGCCGCTGCAGCCCCTGCACATTGCATTCGGCGGTGATGCTGAAATCCGCAACCTTAAAAGCGCTGAATGGCAGGGCGGCCACGTCATGCCAACAGGTGACGCGCTGCTGTCGGGCTACTATTTAAATGAGCTCTTGATGCGCCTGCTGGCGCGTGATGACCCGCATCCGGTGCTGTTTGATGCGTATGCCGCCACGGTGCAACTGCTCGCCAGCCAAAACATCGACACACTGCAAGTCGCACTCCGGGCGTTTGAGCTGCGCCTGCTGCGCGATATTGGTTTTTTGCCGCTGCTGGATGCGCAAACGGCAACCTTGGCCGCACTTAGCGCTGACACGCCTTACGTGTTGCTGGCCGAAGCAGGCTTGCGCGAAGCGCATGACGATGACCGCAGCGTCTTGAGCGGCGCGCAGTGGCTGGCGTTGCAGCAAGCGCTTGATGGTGATGCGCCTTTCGTTGACACCATGCACGCCTGCGTCAACCACTTGCCCGAGCTAAAAGCCCAGTTGCGCGCTTTGCTGCACTACCACTGCGACGTCAGGGTGTTAAAAACCCGTCAGATGATGATGGAACTCCAATCGCTCTAAATTCAAGCGCTTTATGCCATGACCCACAAAACCGCACTCTCAGTGAACGTTAACAAGGTTGCCTTGCTACGCAACACCCGGCACCTCGGTATACCTGACGTGGTGCGTGCGGCGCGCCTGTGCCTGGAGGCTGGCGCTAACGGCATCACGGTACATCCGCGTCCTGATGAACGCCACATCAGGGGCAGTGATGTGTTTGAAATTGCCGCCATGATGAAAGACTGGCCGGACCGGGAGTTCAACATTGAGGGGAACCCGTTTCAGAATCTGATGGGTTTTTTGCATGATTTGTCAGCACGCGGTTTGCCATTACACCAATGCACTTTTGTACCCGACAGCGAAGACCAGTTCACCAGCGACCATGGCTGGAGCTTTCCTGCTGATGCCGAGCGATTGGCGCCATTGATCAGACAGGTTCATGCGCGCGGCGTTCGCGTGAGCCTGTTCATGGACCCGATACCGGAAGCGATGGCCGCAGCCAAAGCCGTGGGTGCAGACCGCGTCGAGTTTTATACCGAAAGCTACGCCAGTGCCTGGGGCAGTGATCAAAAGCTGGAAGCATTAAGCCGCTTTACCCAATCAGCACGGGCGGCAGCAGCTATTGATTTGGGAGTGAATGCAGGTCACGATTTAAATCGCGACAACTTGCCAGAGTTTTTAAAGGCCGTGCCTGGCGTGCTGGAGGTATCCATTGGCCATGCGCTGGTGGCGGATGCGCTGGAGCTGGGCTACACGGCGACGGTCAAGGACTACTTGCGCTGCATAGACGGGGCCATCGGCGAGCTGGGTGCCAGCCAATGATTTACGGCATAGGCACTGACATCTGCGACGTGCGCCGCATACGTGCCAGCCTGGAACGACATGGCGAGCGTTTCGCTAAAAAAATCTTGAGCGACGGCGAATTGAAAACCTGGCATGAACGCCGCGCCCGCTGGACGGACCGGGGCGTCAGCTACCTGGCGACACGCTTTTCTGCCAAAGAGGCTTTCAGCAAGGCCATCGGCATGGGCATGCGTATGCCCATGACCTGGCGCAACTGTGAAATTACCAAACTCGCCAGCGGCAAACCCTGCATCGTGCTCCACGGCGCACTGAAAGAATGGTTTGAAGCGCGCAAGCTCAGTGCCCATGTCAGCGTGACGGATGAAACCGACTACGCAGCCAGTTTTGTCGTCATAGAGCAGTAAAAACCATCAAAAACAGTCGTTTTTGAGCATAAAATGGGGCTGCAGCGCAATAAATACGGGCGTAAGCAGCTCCTAAAATAATAGTAACCGAAGATTCACATGACCCAACACGCCCCCCTCATCATCGACGTTGCAGGCTTGAGTTTGACTATAGACGACCGCCGCCGGCTTAAAAACCCCCTCACAGGCGGCATTATTTTGTTTGGCCGCAACTGGGAGAATCGCGCGCAACTGACCAGCTTGTGCGCTGCCATCAAAAGCATTCGCAAGGACTTGCTGATTTGCGTGGATCACGAAGGCGGGCGGGTGCAGCGCTTTAAAACCGATGGTTTCACCCACCTGCCAACCATGCGGGCGCTGGGCGAGTTGTGGGTTAAAGACCAGCTGGCTGCCACCAACGCCGCCACCGCCTGCGGCTATGTGCTGGCCGCTGAGCTGCGCAGTTGCGGGGTTGATTTCAGTTTCACGCCTGTCCTTGACCTTGACTACGGTGAAAGTAGTGTCATTGGCGACCGCGCCTTTGGCCGTGACCCACGCGTTGTGACGTTGCTGGCAAAAAGCCTGATGCACGGCCTGCTGCAAGCCGGCATGATGAACTGCGGCAAGCATTTTCCGGGTCACGGATTTGTCAAGGCTGATTCGCACCATGAAATACCGATAGATAAACGTACCCTCAAAGCCATCTTGACCGACGACGCCGCGCCCTACGAGTGGCTAAACACCACCCTGACCAGCGTCATGCCAGCCCACGTGATTTACCCCAAGGTCGACAGCCGCCCGGCGGGCTTTTCTGAGCAGTGGCTGACCTATATCTTGCGCGGCCAGCTCGGTTTTGGCGGTGCCATTTTTAGCGACGACCTGAGCATGGCAGGAGCGCGTATCCTCGACGGGAAACAAGTCACGTACACCCAGGCAGCTGTAGCCGCGCTTAATGCAGGTTGCGATATGGTGTTGTTGTGCAACCAGTCGGTCGATGACGGCAAGGCCGTTGATGAACTGCTGGACGGCATGGCTGAAGCGCTGCTGAAAGGCAGATGGGAGGCGCTTGAGTCCAGCGAGCTGCGCCGACTGGACTTACTGCCCACCACCCGCGCCCATGCGTGGGACGACCTGATGCTGCACCCGGCTTATATGCATGCCATGGGATTGATCCCCTAAGGTTTGTACTGGCCTGCAGAAATCACCCGCGTGTGCAGCGGCGGGTCGTTAAACACCAGGCTGGTGGTGTGGAGTTCAAACAGGGGTGAGGCAGCGCCGTATTTGGGTTCAAATGCCACTTTTTTATCAGAACTGTAGTTGGGTGCACAACGGTACACCGCTACCAGGTCAGAGTGGCGCGTTAAAAAATACGAACCGCCAGGCATCAGGCGCACCGGGGCTTGCTCACGCAGCAAGTCGTACACCGGCTATGAGGTGTTGTAAAAATCAGGCGGCAAGGCGCGCAGGTCAAAGTGGGTGGCAACGTCTGGCGGCCTGGCTGCTGATTCCATTTCCAGATCATTCGTGCACGCGAAGGCGAAGCGACGACAGTACAAACGTACGGCTAGCGAAGCCGACAAAGTGCACGGATGATATGGAAATGGAATGACATGGCATTTGTGACCCCGCCATTCACTTTAAAAAATTCTTGATTGCGGTTAATGTTTCTTCCGGGGCTTCGGTCATTTGGTGGTGGCCCACCGCCAGGCTGACAACTTTGAAGTTTTTACCCGTCAATCCCGCGGTTTCAATCAGTGCCGTTGCGGCTTTTGCTTGCGTCATCTGGTCGTCAGTGCCCAGCAGAAAAAGTACCGGGCAAGTCACCTCGCTAATCGCTGTCTCGCCGTTTGCATAGTCGTTGCAAGCCTTGAATCCCCTGTGGAACACGTTGACTTTTGTATTACTCGCCAGCACACGACGCCCTAAAGCCAGGCTGGCACCATAAACCCAGGTGCCGGGGCCAAGGGCCGAAGGCGGGGGGGCTAAGCGTGCTGCGCGAAAACACGTTAATCATCTTGAGTGCCGCCATCGGGTCATTGAGCGCTGCGTCCAGCAGCGCGGTGGAAACTTTCATGGGGAAAGCCGTGCCAATCAGCACCAAGTGGGTGATGCGATTTTTTAATTGTGAGGCGACTTCAAGCGCAATCAGTGAGCCCCAGCTGTGGCCTACCAGCGCGGCCTTTTCAACGCCGGCGGCGTACAGTAACGCTGCAATAAAAGCAGCAGCCTCTTCAACACTGGCAGGCGCTTCGCCATCACTTTTGCAGTGACCTGGCAGGTCAACAGCCAGTACATTCCAGCCGTGGTGGGCCATGTAGCGGCTTTGCAAAATCCAGACGCTGTGGTCGTTTAAAACCCCGTGGATAAACACGACGGTGGGTTTTGCTGCGTCGAACGTTTTGCCTGCCGTGTAGCAGTACGATTTGTGGTGGTTGACTTGCAGGTACATGGTCACGCGCCCGTTTTTTCTGCGGCTTTTTCTGCAGCTTTCAAGGCCCGCTTCAAGTCGTCAATCAAATCATCCGCATCTTCCAGCCCAATCGACAGGCGAATCGTTCCCTGGCCAATGCCCGCCCCCGCAAGCGCTTCATCAGTCATGCGAAAGTGGGTAGTGCTGGCCGGGTGAATGACCAGACTGCGGCAGTCGCCCACGTTGGCCAGGTGGCTGAAAACTTTCAAGTTTTCAACAAATGCTTTGCCCTGGTTGCGTGAGCCTTTCAGGTCGAAGCTGAAGACAGAACCT
Organism: Polaromonas sp.; assembly: GCA_043756405.1. GTDB lineage: Bacteria > Pseudomonadota > Gammaproteobacteria > Burkholderiales > Burkholderiaceae_C > Polaromonas. The sequence goes on along the minus strand of JAYURC010000153.1, from coordinate 26,719 downwards.
GCGCCGCGCGGCAGCAGCTTTTTGGCGAGTAGGTGGCTGGGGTGTGATTCAAGTATTGGGTGGCCGACACGTGAAACGAATGGATGACTGGCCAAAAACGCCACGACCTTTTCGGTATTGCTCATGTGCCGTGCCATGCGCAGGCTGAGGGTTTCAATGCCCTGCAAGATCAGCCACGCCGTGTGCGGGCTCATGCAAGCACCAAAATCGCGCAAGCCTTCACGTCGGGCACGCAGCAAAAACGCGCCTACCGTGCTTTCTTCATTGAACACCATGTTGTGAAAGCCGTCGTAGGGTTCGGTCAATTCCTTAAACTTGCCTGACGCATTCGGTGAGTCCCAATCAAACGATCCGCCATCCACCACAATGCCGCCAATCACCGTGCCGTGGCCACTCAAAAATTTGGTGGCCGAGTGGTAGACCAAATCTGCGCCATGATCAAAAGGTTTGATCAGCCAGGGCGTCGTGAGGGTGGAGTCCACCAGTAGCGGCGCGCCTGCTTCGTGGGCAATGGCGGCCACAGATTCAATGTCCAGCACATCCAGACCGGGGTTGCCAACTGTCTCGCCAAAAAACAGTTTGGTGTTGTGTCGGGCGGCGGCGCGCCAGCCGTCCAAATCACCCGGTTTGACAAAAGTAGTCTCAATGCCAAAGCGGCGCATGGTGTAGTGCAGCAGGTTTTGCGAGCCGCCATACAGCGCAGTGGACGCCACGATGTGCGAGCCCGCGCCCATCAACGTGGCAATGCTCAGATGCAGCGCGGCCTGCCCGCTGGCAGTTGCTATGGCACCAATGCCGCCTTCCAGTGCTGCCACGCGCTGCTCAAGCACTGCGTTGGTCGGGTTGCTGATGCGCGAATAGACGTGACCTGCACGCTCTAGGTTAAAAAGACTGGCAGCGTGGTCGCTCGACTCAAAAACAAACGAAGTGGTCAGGTGGATCGGCACAGCACGTGCGCCGGTCACGGGGTCAGGGGACGCGCCTGCATGCAGCGATAGCGTGTCAAAGCCAGGGTCAGCGTAGCCGGGCATGGGGTTGTCTCCAAACGAAAGAAAGCAAATTGCGCGTCCACGTGAACCCGCTGTTGGTTATTGTGGGCTATATTGCTTGAATGCTTTCCATCCTGCTGTCGCAAATGGGAAATACGATGAATCAACCGAGGAGATCGCCATGAAAGTAGCAGACATACTGCGCGTGAAAGGCAGCACGCTGTACACCGTTCAACCCGACGAGCCATTGGCCAAGGCCACACAAATCATGGCCGAAAAAGATATTGGCTCGCTGGTGGTGATGGCGCACGGCGATCTGGTCGGCATGCTGACTTTCAGGGAAGTCATTGTCAGCATTGTTGGTAACGGCGGCGAAGTGGGCAGCATGCTGGTCAGGAAAGCGATGGACGACCACCCCCTGACCTGCACCAGCGAGACCGAACTCGATGAAGTACGCCGCATGATGCTGGAACGCCACGCGCGCTACATGCCTGTGATGAACCAGAAAATGCTGATGGGCGTGATCAGTTTGTACGACGTGGCCAAAGCCGTGGTGGACAGCCAGAATTTTGAAAACCAGATGCTGAAAGCGTACATACGCGATTGGCCTGCGGGTGAGGATGAAGCGAAGAATGGCTGAACCAAACAATAAAAAACCTGGGACAGGCGTGATAACATTGTTCTTACTTTAGCCATGGAGTAAAGCTATGCAAGTCGCTATCCGAAAAATGGGGAACTCCCTGGGCGTTTTAATTCCCAAACCATTTTTAGTGCAAGTCGGGTTGGAAGAAGTCGCTGATATGCAGGTTAAAAATGGCGTTATTGAAATTCGCCCGATCAAACGCAACCCGCGTGAGGACTGGGCTAAAGACAGTGAGCGCATTGCAAATGCAGGCGACGACCAACTGGTCTGGCCTGAATTTTCCAATGAAGGTGATGCCGGGCTGGCCTGGTGAGCACGTTAATCGTCAATACGGGTGATGTTTGGCTGGTAGCGTTAGACCCAACAGTTGGCAGCGAAATTCAAAAAACCAGGCCGTGCGTTGTGGTGTCGCCCGTTGAAATGAATACGCACTTACGGACAGTCATCGTCGTCCCCATGACAACAGGTTCACGGCCAGCGGGCTTTCGCATACCTTTAACCTTTCAGGGCAAAACTGGCCTGATTCTTCTTGATCAAATTCGTACACTTGACAGGTCACGCCTGGTAAAGAAGATGGGGACGGTCCAAAAATCGACCTTGGCAAAAGCACTGAACACATTACGCGATGTTTTTGAACCTGCAGATATTTAAGAGTTAGACACACATGAGCGGCAACACTTTCGGCAAACTATTCGCAGTTACCAACTTTGGTGAATCCCACGGCCCGGCTATTGGTTGCGTGATAGATGGCTGCCCGCCTGGCTTTAGCTTGTGTGAGGCAGACATTCAAGCCGATCTGGATCGCCGCCGCCCTGGCACAAGCCGCCACGTCACGCAGCGCAATGAGCCTGATGCCGTTGAAATTCTGTCGGGCGTGTACCAGGGCAAAACCACGGGCACGCCGATTTGCCTGTTGATCAAAAATACGGACCAGCGCAGCAAGGATTACGGCAACATTCTGGAGACATTCAGGCCGGGGCACGCCGACTATGCCTACCTGCACAAGTACGGTTTGCGCGACCCGCGCGGTGGTGGGCGGTCTTCGGCACGTCTGACGGCGCCAACGGTGGCAGCCGGTGCGGTGGCTAAAAAATGGTTATTGGGCCAGTATGGAACAACCTTCAACGGTTGCATGACTCAGATCGGCGATGAAGTGATTCCATTTGAATCATGGGCGCATGTGGGTAGCAACCCGTTTTTTGCACCGTGCGCCGACGTGTCAAAACTCGAAGCGTACATGGACGCCTTGCGCAAGGCTGGTGACTCCTGCGGTGCGCGTATCCGCGTGACGGCTTGCAACATGCCTGTCGGCTTGGGTGAGCCGCTTTATGACAAGCTTGATGCAGACATTGCCTACGCCATGATGGGCATCAACGCGGTAAAGGGCGTTGAAATTGGTGCAGGCTTTGCCAGCGTGACGCAACGCGGCAGCACCCACGGCGATGGCTTGACGCCAGATGGATTTCAGTCAAACAATGCAGGCGGCGTGCTGGGTGGTATCAGTACCGGGCAAGACCTGGAAGTATCAATTGCGATCAAACCTACCAGCTCAATCATCACGCCGCGCCAGTCCATTGACACGTCAGGCAATCCGGCAGAAGTGGTGACCAAGGGCCGCCACGACCCGTGCGTGGGCATACGCGCCACGCCCATCGCCGAGGCGCTTTTGGCGCTTGTCGTGATGGACCATGCTCTGCGCCATCGGGCGCAAAACGCCGATGTGGTGGTTAGTACGCCAGACATCATGCGTCGCCATTTAAAACACGTTAGCAGCGGGAGCGCCTGACATGAAAACCATACTCGTTTTAAACGGTCCTAACCTTAATTTGCTGGGTACTCGCGAGCCCAATGTCTACGGCTCACAAACGCTGGCTGACGTTGAGGCGATATGCGCACAAGAGTGCGCCAAACATGGCTACAAGCTGGACTTTCGCCAAAGCAACCATGAGGGCGTTCTGGTCGATGCCATTCAGGAAGCTGGTCGGGCGCAAGCTGCGGGCCTGGTTGCTGGCGTTATCTTCAACGCGGGGGCTTACACCCACACCAGTGTGGCGCTGCACGATGCCATCAAGGGCGCAGGTGTGACTGTGTTTGAGCTGCACATCAGCAACGTGCATGCACGCGAAGCGTTTCGCCACCACTCGTATTTGTCGCCAGTGGCTGCTGGCGTAATGGCAGGCTTTGGCGTGCAGGGTTATGCGTACGCAATAACTGCGCTTGCGGGCCTGAACAAATAAGGCGTGAAGCGATGGCCGCAGAGCCCAAATACCCGGTTGTTGAAAGAGAAGTCGAGTTCACGGCCATCCGTGCACAAGGTGCAGGTGGACAAAACGTCAATAAGGTGTCAAGCGCCATTCACCTGCGTTTTGATATTGCTGCTTCGACACTTCCTGACGACGTGAAAGCGCGACTTTTTGCATTGAACGACAGCCGCATTACAGAGGCGGGCGTGCTTGTATTGAAAGCCCAGCAGCATCGTACGCAGGAAATGAATAAAAATGATGCGCTGGCCAGGCTGCAAGAGGTGATTGACAGCATTGCAACGCCGCCAAAAAATCGCCGTGTGACCAAACCAACCTTTGCGTCCAAATTGCGCAGGCTTGACGGCAAAAGTCAACGTGCTGACGTGAAGGCAGGGCGCGGCAAGAACGGTAGCCGTGATGATTAGTGCATGAGTAGTGCATGAGTAGTGGTCTTGCAGGTCTGACAAGCCAAGCAATAAATAGGCGTCATGACAAATAATTACGGGCGCTAACAGCTATACAAACTGTAGCGCCCGTCAGGCTTGATCAGGCTGGGACCAAAACTCAAACTCAGAAGCGGTAGCGCAGACCCAAGCTGGTAGTGTTGATCTTGTCCCGGCCACCGCCTGCAAACTTCAGGTTGTACTCGTCGTACTGCAACACGGCTGACAGTTGTGGGTTAAACAAAAACTCAGCCCCTACGCCATACGAGCCGCCCCAGCCGGTTTCTTTGCCAGCAACCACGCCAGAAGTAATGCTTGACGACACATCGGTGCGGCCATAAGTTGTGCCTAAACGGCCTAACAAATTAAACGATGGTGACAGTGGCAATTTGCCTACAAAGCCGATGTTAATTCCCTCGGCTTTGGTTTGACCGCCGCCCCGGTTGATACGGCCAAAGTCTGAGTAGCCAATTTCCAGGCCGACGTAGTCATTAAAGTAACTTCCGCCGTACAACTGGTAAGTGTTTTTGTTTCTGTCGATGCCAAAGTTGTTGTTGCCGTTGTCCAGTTTCAAATTGGACTGCCCAAGGTTAAAGCCGATGTAAGCTGAACCGGGTGCATACATCGAGTAGCCGCTTCTTGGCTCTGGCTTCATCGTGCTTTGGGCTTGTACGCCTGCCGCAAATGCCAATGTAACTACTGCGAGCGCAATCGAAAGTTTGTTAGAGGTTTTCACCATGAATCCTTTGTCAGTTTAAATAAATCGTCAAGACTTTTAAGTACCCGGCTGGGCACATAAGAGATGTATCTAATTTAAGCAATCGCAGCAGTGAATTCTGTAGTCAAGCCATGAGTTCGTTTGTAGGCCGATGCTGACACGATCTGCAACACGTTACAGCGCTAAATAAAACCGATACGAAAGGGCACAATTTCAAAAATGTCAAACAGCACGTCGAAGATTTGTTATGTACCAGGTACCAGCGCACTGGTGCTGGACTCGCCGCACAGCGGCACGCAGTACCCAGCCGACTTTTTATTCAGTTGTGACGCGACCGTGACGGCACAACGGCTAACCCGGCTTTGTCAAAAATGGTTTGCGCTTACCTGAGCAGCCTTGGTTACAGCGTTGCGTATAACCACCCATACAAAGGGGTAGAGCTGGTGCGCCGCTACAGCAACCCGGCTGTGCAGCGCCACAGCATTCAGCTGGAGATCAACCGCAAGCTGTACATGACTGAGGACACGCTTGAGATATTGCCGGGGTTTGTGCCTTTGAAAAAACATTTGCAATCACTGGTCGCGTTGTTGCACACCATCGATCCGCGAAAATTGTAGGGAGGTTTGACGTTGGACAAAGTTGACTGCATTGTGATTGGCGCAGGCGTGGTGGGCTTGGCTGTTGCCCGGGCGCTGGCACTCGCTGGCCGCGAGGTCATGGTTTTAGAGGCCGCCAACGCCATTGGCACGGGTACCAGCTCGCGCAACAGCGAAGTGATTCACGCTGGCATTCACTACCCGCAAGGCTCACTCAAAGCCCGGCTGTGCGTTCACGGCAAACAGATGCTGTACGACTACTGCGGCGAGCGCGGCATTGGCCACAAGCGCTGCGGCAAATTGATTGTGGCAACGCATAACGCCCAAGTTGCCCAACTGCAAAGCATCCTTGCCAAGGCAGTTGCCAACGGCGTGTATGACCTGGTGTTGCTAACCCGCGAGCAGGCGCGCGCAATGGAGCCGCAACTTGAATGCGTTGCTGCTGTTCATTCACCCAGCACAGGCATTGTTGATAGTCATGCACTGATGCTGTCGCTGCAAGGTGATATGGAAAATTTAGGTGGTTACACAGTGCTAAATACAGCTGTAGCCCATTTAAATATTGCGCAAGCAGCTATTGAAGTCATAGCATCTGACGGGACAGAACTGGTAGCCAATACCGTTGTTAATGCCGCTGGTTTGAGCGCCTCACTGGTTGCCAGCCGCGTCAAAGGTCTGCACGCCCAGTACGTGCCGCCGACCTTTTGGGCCAAAGGCAATTACTTCACCCTAGGTGGTCAGTTTGGCGGCAAGTCACCGTTTAGCCAATTGATTTATCCGGTGCCTGAAGCGGGTGGTTTAGGCGTGCATTTAACGATTGATCTGGGTGGTCAGGCCAAGTTTGGCCCCGATGTTCAGTGGGTGGATTCACCTGATGACTTGCTGGTAGACCCGGGCCGCAGCGTTGCTTTTTACGCCGAAGTGCGCAAATACTGGCCGGGTTTGAAGGACGGCGCTCTGCAAGCAGGCTACGCCGGCATACGCCCCAAGCTGCAAGGCCCTGGCATGCCGGCGGGCGACTTCGTGATTCAAGGCCCAAACGTCCACGGCCTGTCGGGGCTGGTCAATCTGTTCGGCATTGAGTCGCCGGGTTTGAGCAGCTCGTTGGCGATTGGTGAGTATGTCAGCGAAATGCTATTAAAAAAGTAGCTATTAACGCCCGTATTTATTGGGCTAACTGCTATTTTTAATGATTTTTATCGCCTTGGCTGCCTCTGTCACGAGCGCTGGCCCTTTGTAAATCAGCCCGGTGTAAATTTGCACCACATCAGCGCCAGCTTTTATTTTTGAGGCCGCATCCGCGCCACTCATCACGCCGCCAACGCCAATGATGGGATAGCCCAAGCCCAGTGCCGCACGCAACTGGCCGATGACCCGATTACTGGCCTGAAGCACGGGTGACCCGCTCAGGCCGCCAGCTTCCGCTGCATGGCGCATGCCTTTAACGACGTCGCGGTTCAGCGTTGTGTTGGTAGCTACCACGCCGTCCATCTCATGGCGTTTGAGTGTGGCGGCAATCACGTCAACCTGTGCCTCGTCCAGGTCAGGCGCGATTTTGACGAAGATGGGTACGCGCCTGCCATGCTGTTTGACGAGTTTGTCGCGCTGCTTGGCGATGGCGCTGAGCAACGCGTCTAGCGCCTCGTCGCTTTGCAAGGCGCGCAGGTTTTTGGTGTTGGGGCTGGAGATATTGACCGTCACATAGTCCGCATGCGGGTACACGCCATTCAGGCAAATCAAATAATCATCGACAGCGTCTTCAATCGGTGTGGTGGCGTTTTTGCTGATGTTCAAACCCAATATCACAGGTGTTTTTGAGCTCGCCTGCCTGACTTTGGACCTTTGCACGTTGGCAATAAACGCATCCAGCCCGTCGTTGTTAAAGCCTAGCCGGTTGATCAGTGCATTTGCCTCAGGCAGTCGAAACATGCGCGGCTTGGGGTTGCCGCTTTGCGCTTTAGGCGTCACGGTGCCGACCTCAACAAAACCAAAACCCATCGCGGCCAGGCCGTCAATGCAGTGGGCATTTTTGTCCAGTCCGGCGGCTAAGCCAATGCGGTTGGAAAATTGAAGGCCTGCCAGTTCGATCGGGTCGTCAACACGCGGGCCGCAATAGGCCAGTTCCAACGGCGTGCCCTGCGTGCGCGCCAGGCTGGTCATGGTCAGGTCGTGGGCAGTTTCGGCGTCCAGGCCAAATAAAAAGGGACGGGCTAACGCGTAGGGGAATAATGCCATTGGATAATTTGCTTTGTTTGATTTAACCCGTGACATTGTCGCAAACCTGACGCAATCAACCCATGACCCAAGACGAACTTAAAACGCTGGTCGGCCAAGCGGCTTTGGCCTATGTACAACCCGGCAGTATTGTTGGCGTGGGTACTGGCTCCACGGTCAATAAATTCATTGACGCTCTGGGCACGATGGCGGAGCAGATCAAAGGGGCGGTATCGAGCTCTATTGCCTCAACACAACGATTGCAAGCTCTTGGCATCAAGGTGTTTGATGCCACTGAGGTGGATGAACTGGCGGTGTACATCGACGGTGCCGATGAAATTGACCACGCAGGCTACATGATCAAAGGTGGTGGTGCGGCGCTGACACGCGAAAAAATCGTGGCAGCGCAGGCTAAACAATTTGTCTGCATTGCAGATGAGTCCAAACTGGTCACTGCTTTGGGTGCATTTGCGTTACCTGTTGAAGTGATCCCGATGGCGGCAAAGCGCATCACGCGCCAGTTTGCGGCGCTCGGTGGCCTGGCTACTTTGCGATTGAAAGCTGGCATGCCGCTGGTGACAGACAACGGCCAGCATATTCTTGACGTGACAGGTTTAAGCATCACGGACCCGTTAGCGTTTGAAGCGGAGGTCAACAACTGGCCAGGCGTGGTGACTGTGGGCGTGTTTGCGTTTCAAAAAGCCAGCGTTTGCTTGCTGGCGACCGCTGCTGGCGTTAAAACGCTGACGTTCTGAGACTAGCCTTCAAAAACGAATCCCAGACGGATTAGCGATGGCTGGCGCGGGCTGGGGCGCTTGCGCTGCGGGCCTGGCAGGTACCGATGCTGTAGCGGCGGGGGCAGCAGCAACAGCGACCAAGGGTGTAGCCGCCGGCTGACGGTAAGTTGAGGGCAGCGCAGAACTGGCAGGGTAGCCAGCCGCATTTAAAAACTGCGTCCATTCAGCGTCGGAAAAGCCTTTGAGCTGCTGCCCGCCAATTGTGGCAAACGGCAGGGAGTTTTCACCGCTCAAACGTTGCAAGGCCTGGCTGTCTTCAGCTGTTGTGACGGTTTTTTCAGAAAAAGGAACGCCGCGAGTGATCAACATCGAACGTGCTGACTGGCAAGGGCCGCAGTTTTCACCCGTGTAAAGCATGACCGGGTATTTTTGGGCAACCTGGCGCAATTCAAAAGGCAACAAGCTGCTGGCACCACCGCTACCCGCTGGACCTGCTGCAGAGGACATCTTGCTTTTGGTCGCGGGCTCAAGCGGCGGCTTGTCTGAAAACGTCACTTTGCCATCAGGCCCGACAATACGGTATACCGATTGAGCCATTAAAAACGTTGTAACGCCCGCAAACAGTGCGCAAGCAGCTATGATTTTGATACTAAAAACAGAAGTATGCAATGTCATTTGATTTCTCCATCAGCCCGGTGTTGATTGCCTGCAAGCCATTTGCAACATATTTACAACCCAAATTCAAGGTTGTCAATTGACAACGTTCTCAATCTACAACGCTCTTAAGCCATGCCTTGATGACGCAGCAAAGCGTCTATTGATGGCTCCCTGCCTCTAAATGCCTTAAAAGAGTCCATGGCCGGGCGACTTCCGCCCGCTTCCAAAATGGTTTCACGGTACTTTCGGCCCGTTTCTACTTGTGGCGCACCTGCGATTGCAGCTTCTTCAAACGCGGCATAGGCATCAGCAGACAACACTTCTGCCCATTTATAACTGTAGTAACCCGCCGCATAGCCGCCCGAAAAAATGTGACTGAATGTGTGTGCGGTACGGCTGTAGGGGGGCGATTGGATAACCGCAACTTCCGCCCGCACCTCGTTCAAAAGAGCCATCACATTGCTGGCTGGGTTAAACGTTGTGTGTAGCAGCATGTCAAACATTGAAAACTCGACTTGCCGCAACGTTTGCATGCCCGCCTGAAAATTCTTGGCAGCCAGCATTTTGTCAAACAGCGCACGCGGCAGCGGCTCACCCGTGTCCACATGCGCCGTCATGTGCTTGAGCACATCCCATTCCCAGCAAAAGTTTTCCATAAATTGGCTGGGCAGCTCGACCGCGTCCCACTCCACGCCGCTGATGCCCGACACATCACGCTCATTGACTTGAGTCAGCATGTGGTGCAGACCGTGGCCAAATTCATGAAACAGCGTTGTCACGTCGTCGTGCGTGAGCAGTGCAGGTTTGCCGCCTACGCTGTCGGCGAAATTGCACACCAGGTGTGCAACTGGCGTTTGTAGTTGGCCGGTGTCAGGCCGTAACCAGCGGGCACGCACGTCGTCCATCCAGGCACCACCGCGCTTGCCAGTGCGGGCGGGCTGGTCTAAGTAAAACTGGCCGACCAACTGGCCGGCACGTTCAATTCGAAAGAACTGCACGCCGGGTTTCCAGACAGGTGCATCATCCTTTTGAATCGCCACTTCAAAGAGCGTTTCAATGATCTTGAACAGACCGGCCAACACTTTGGGTGCAGTGAAATACTGTTTGACTTCCTGCTGGCTGAAAGCGTAACGCTCTTCCTTGAGCTTTTCTGCGATGTACGGGTAGTCCCACGGTTGTGGGTCTTTTATCGCTAAATCTGTAGCGGCAAAGGCGCACAGGTCAGCTACATCTTTTTCGGCAAAAGGCCGGGCGCGGTGCGCCAGGTCGCGCAAAAACGTGGTCACTTCATCTGGCGACTTGGCCATCTTTGCCACAACGGACACTTCACCAAAATTGTTGTAGCCCAGCAGTTTTGATTCTTCAAGCCGCAAAGCCAAGATCTCGCTGATCACCGCACTGTTATCAAATTTACTGAATTCCGCGGGTGCCTGGTCGCTGGCGCGGGTGCAATAGGCGCGGTACAAAACCTCGCGCAGCGCGCTGCTGGCGGCAAACTGCATCACTGGCAAGTAGCAGGGCATTTTCAGCGTTAGTTTGTAGCCATCTCTGCCCTCGGTTTTAGCCAGTTCAAGCCCTGCCTCAGCCACGTCTTGGGGCACGCCCTCAAGCTCGCCTTCGTTGGCGTAATAGGCAAAAGCATCGGTTGCATCCAATGCGTTTTCGCTGAACTTTTGGCTTAGCTCCGCTTGGCGTTCCTGAATTTTTGCAAAACGGTCTTTGGCAGTGCCCACCAGTTCAGCGCCAGACAGCACAAAGTTGCGCATTGCATTTTTGTGAGCTTGTTTTTGCTCTTTGTTTAACGTGCTGACGTCAATCGCTTTGTATTTGGCGTACAGCGCTTCATCTGCGCCCAGGCGGGTGTAAAACTCGGTGATGACGGGCAGGGCGGCGTTGTAGGCGGCGCGCAATTCAGGCGTGTCAGCAACACCGTTGAGATGGCTGACGGCCCCCCAAGCGCGGCCAAGCTTTTCTGTAGCTACATCGAGCACAGCAGAAATATTGTTCCAGATGGCGGGAAAGTCAGCGGCAGTGACTCTGACAAGCGCGGTTTGAGCTTGCGCTAGCAGCGAATCAACCGCTGGCATGACGTGCTCGGGCAAGATACGGTCAAACAGTGGTGCGTCAGAAAAATCGAGGAGAGGGTTTTGTTGCATCATGATTTGTAATTAAGGCCAAAATCACTAAATAAAAGCCACTCAATAAAAGCCTCCAAATATAAACCGCTGGACAAAAACTAATCTTGCGAACGTTTTTTCAGGCTTTTCAGTTGCGGCTTTTTGGCACGCTTGACCGTGCCGCCTGGCGTCAGGCGCTGGTTGCCCAGCACACGCAATACTTTGACCTCAGGCCGCTGCCCGTAGCGTGAGCTGTTCTTCAGCACCTTCACTTCACGGGGGCCCGCCTTGCGGTCATCGTCGAGCTTCTTTTCTTTCTCCGGGATGGGCCGCCACAGCACCAGCAGTTTGCCAATGTGCTGAATCGGCGCGGCGCTCAGGTGGGTGCTGAGTTCCTGAAAAACCGCCTCACGAGCGGCACGGTCATCCATTTGCGCCCGCACTTTGATCAGGCCATGGGCATTAAGCGCCGCATCGACTTCTTTTTTAACGGCGTCTGTCAGGCCGCCGGAGCCAATCATGACGACGGCGTTTAAATGGTGGGCTTCGGCGCGGTGGTCTTTGCGCTGGGCAGGGGTCAAGAGTATTTGAGGCATGCGACTATTATCGGTGGACAATCGGCGCATGAAGCTAGACGCCACCAAGAGAACCGAAAAAGTTAAGAAAACCGATGCCGATAGCGCCAAACGGGGCAGCAAGGTCAACAAGGCGTGGCTGCACGACCACATCAACGATCCCTACGTCAAGCTGGCGCAGCGCGAAGGCTACCGGGCACGCGCTGCTTACAAACTGAAAGAAATTGACGAAAACCTGGGGCTGATCAAACCCGGCAGCCTGGTGGTTGATTTGGGCAGCACACCGGGCGCCTGGAGCCAGTACGCACGGCGCAAAATGTCGCCTAAAGGTGCTGCAACGGGCGAATTAAATGGCCAAATCGTGGCGCTGGACTTGCTTGCCATGGAGCCGATTGAGGGCGTGGTGTTTATTCAAGGTGATTTTCGGGAGCTTGTTGTGCTGCAGCAACTTGAGCAAACATTGGCGGCAGGCGGTGCGGGCAAAAAGCTCGACCTGGTGATGTCAGACATGGCCCCCAATTTGTCAGGCATTGAATCAGCCGACGCAGCGCGCATCAGTGATCTGGTTGAGTTGGCGGTTGACTTTTCAGTTCAGCACCTCAAAGTCGACGGCGCGTTGGTCGTCAAATTGTTTCACGGCGGGGCATACGACCCAATGGTCAAGCTGTTTAAAGACACCTTCAGCGCCGTCAAGCGTTTCAAACCCAAGGCGTCACGGCCAGGCTCATCAGAGACTTTTTTGGTCGGATTGGGCTTAAAACTCCGACCATGAATGGGTAAAAACCTTAAACCCATGACCTTTCAAAGGACGTCTGGTTCTATTTATACGGTTTTTGCACTTGAAAGGCCTAAAATGCGACGCATCTACCCTCTCAAAGGTGCACGTTGTGCACCTGGGTTTTTTGATTGGAGTTCTCCTTGAACAATCAGTGGTTTTCAAAAGTTGCAATCTGGCTGGTGATAGGCATGGTCTTGTTCACCGTTTTCAAGCAGTTTGAAACGCGCGGCGGCGCTACTGCCAACTACCTAGGCTATTCAGATTTCCTTGAAGAGGTACGCGGCAAGCGCATCAAGAATGCCACCATCGCCGAAGGTCAAGGCGGCACTGAAATTGTGGCCACCACGACCGATGATCGTAAAGTGCGCACCACTGCAACTTATCTGGATCGCGGTTTGGTGGGTGATTTGATTGCCAACGACGTGAAATTTGACGTCAAGGCGCGCGAAGAAGGCTCGCTGCTGATGACACTGCTGGTCAGCTGGGGACCGATGCTGCTGTTGATTGGCGTTTGGGTTTACTTCATGCGGCAAATGCAAGGCGGCGGCAAAGGCGGGGCGTTCAGTTTCGGCAAGTCCAAGGCGCGTTTGCTTGATGAGTCCACCAATCCCGTCACTTTTGCAGACGTGGCTGGCTGCGACGAGGCCAAAGAAGAAGTCAAGGAAGTCGTTGATTTTTTGAAAGATCCGACCAAATTTCAAAAACTGGGTGGTCGTATTCCACGTGGTCTGTTGTTGGTTGGCCCCCCGGGCACGGGCAAAACATTACTGGCCAAGAGCATTGCGGGTGAGGCCAAAGTACCTTTCTTCTCGATTTCAGGTTCAGACTTTGTTGAAATGTTTGTTGGTGTGGGTGCATCCCGTGTACGCGACATGTTTGACAATGCCAAGAAAAATGCGCCCTGCATTATTTTTATTGACGAGATTGACGCGGTGGGCCGCCAGCGCGGTGCAGGTTTGGGCGGCGGTAACGACGAGCGCGAGCAAACATTGAACCAGATGCTGGTTGAGATGGACGGCTTTGAAACTAACGTTGGTGTGATTGTGGTGGCCGCTACCAACCGCCCGGATATTCTGGACGCCGCCTTGCTGCGCCCCGGCCGTTTTGACCGCCAGGTATACGTGACGTTGCCCGACATACGTGGTCGCGAACAAATTTTGAATGTTCACATGCGCAAAGTGCCGTTGGGGCAGGACGTAAGCCCCGGCGTGATTGCACGCGGCACCCCGGGTATGTCGGGCGCAGACCTGGCCAATCTGTGCAACGAAGCTGCTTTGATGGCAGCGCGCCGCAACGCCCGCACGGTAGAAATGGTCGACTTCGAAAAGGCCAAAGACAAAATCCTCATGGGCCCTGAGCGCAAGAGCATGGTCATGCCTGAAGAAGAGCGCCGCAACACGGCGTACCACGAGTCAGGTCACGCCCTGATTGGCAAGATGCTGCCCAAGTGCGACCCGGTGCACAAAGTCACCATCATCCCGCGTGGTCGTGCGCTGGGTGTCACGATGAGCTTGCCTGCTGCTGACCGCTACAGTTACGACAAAGAATTCATGTTGAGCCAAATCAGCATGCTGTTTGGCGGCCGTATCGCTGAAGAAGTGTTCATGAACCAGATGACAACCGGTGCCAGCAACGACTTTGAACGTGCGACGGCTCTGGCGCGCGACATGGTGACACGTTACGGCATGACCGAAGCGCTGGGCCCTATGGTCTACGCTGAAAATGAAGGTGAAGTGTTCCTGGGCCGTTCAGTGACCAAGACTACAAGCATGAGCGAGACCACCATGCAAAAAGTGGACGGCGAGGTTCGCCGCATCATTGACCAGCAGTACAAGGTGGCGCGTACGCTGATTGAAGACAACAAAGACAAAATGCACGCCATGGCCAAGGCACTGATTGAGTGGGAAACCATCGATTCTGATCAGATTGATGACATCATTGCTGGCAAAGAGCCGCGCCCACCAAAAGACTGGACACCACGCAATCCGTCGGTCGGCGGTACGGGCGGTTCAAGCGGCGGTACACCAGCCATCAACCCTGATCCTGCACCAGCGGCAGCCAAAAGCGATCTGTAGGCGCTCACAGGATTAGTTTGCACCTTTCAACCCGGGCTTGTCCCGGGTTTTTCAATTCTTCCGGGCTAATCCTGGGTTTTTAAATTTCGCAGGCTTGCTTTTGCTTTTGCTTTTCGTTGACTCGGCGTTTTTTAACACTAGACTTAAAAATGATCTGGCAAGCCACCCGATTTCAAATTGATCTGACTGAACCCAAAGTGATGGGTATTGTCAACGTCACGCCCGATTCGTTTTCAGACGGAGGCCAATTTTTTGCCCCCGGCAGCGGCATGGCCAGCGCACTGGCGCACTGCGAGCAGCTGGTTAAAGACGGCGCAGACATGCTGGACATTGGCGGCGAATCAAGCCGCCCCGGTGCGCGACCGTTGCCACTGGCTGATGAGCTGGCACGCGTGCTGCCTGTTGTGCGTCACGCACTGACACTTGGCGTGGCTGTATCGGTAGACACGTACAAAGCTGGTGTCATGCAGGCCGTACTTGACATGGGTGTAGACATCATTAACGACATTTGGGCGCTGCGCCAACCCGGCGCTCTGGAAGTGGTGGCTGCTCACCCCAACTGCGGCGTATGCCTGATGCACATGCATCGCGAGCCGCAAACCATGCAGGCAGAACCCATGCAGGGCGACGTAGTGGGTCAGGTACTGGCCTTTTTAAAGCACGGTGCCAAGATGCTTGAAGCGGCCGGTATTCAGCATGAGCGCATCACGCTAGACCCTGGAATAGGCTTTGGTAAAACTGTAGAACAAAACTTTGTCTTGTTGGCGCAGCAGCATGAATTGCTGGCCGCAGGTTACCCGCTTTTGGCGGGCTGGTCTCGCAAGTCGTCACTTGCAGCGGTAAGCAGCACATCGCTGGAAGTGTTGGCTCAAATGAACGTAGCAGACCGCATGGTGCCTAGCGTTGTAGCCGCAATGCTGGCGGTGGACCGTGGCGCTCGGGTGGTACGCGTACACGATGTGAGGGAAACGGCGCAGGCTTTGAAGGTGTGGCGCGCTTCTAAAATACACGTTTAATAACAATTTTGGGGAACAAGCATGACCAGGCAATACTTTGGCACTGACGGTATTCGCGGTACGGTGGGTCAGCCGCCCATTACGCCTGATTTTGTTCTGCGCCTGGCCCATGCTGTAGGTCGGGTTCTCAAGCGCACGGAGACGCGTCCTATTGTGCTGATTGGCAAAGACACCCGCATATCCGGCTACATGCTTGAAAGTGCATTGGAGTCAGGTTTTAACTCAGCCGGCGTTGACGTTGTGTTGCTCGGCCCGTTGCCTACACCCGGCGTTGCTTATCTCACCCGGGCGCAACGTGCCAGTTTGGGCGTGGTCATCAGCGCCAGTCACAACGCTTTTCCAGACAACGGTATTAAATTTTTCAGTGCGCAGGGTGCCAAGCTTGACGACGCGTGGGAACTGGCGGTAGAGGCTGCGCTTGAAGAGCCACCGTCTTGGGTTGACTCTGCCGCGCTGGGCAAGACCAGGCGGCTGGAAGACGCAGCAGGCCGCTACACCGAATTCTGCAAGAGCACGTTTGCCAATGACCTGACACTCAAAGGCCTGCGAATTGTCGTCGATGGCGCACATGGCGCGGCCTATCACATCGCGCCCATGGTGTTTCATGAACTAGGCGCTGAGGTTATTGCCATCGGCTGCGCGCCAGACGGCATGAACATCAATGACGGCGTAGGTGCAACGCACCCTGAAGCGCTGATTGAAGCAGTGCGTGCGCACCGGGCTGATTACGGTATTGCACTTGACGGCGACGCAGACCGCTTGCAATTGGTGGACAGCAAAGGCCGATTATTTAACGGCGATGAGGTGCTGTTTTTAATGGTCAATGAGCGGCTGGCGCGCGGTGAAAAAGTGCCCGGCGCGGTGGGTACGCTGATGACCAATATGGCGGTAGAAGTCGCCTTAAAAGCCAAAGGCGTTGACTTTGTGCGCGCTAAGGTCGGCGACCGCTACGTCCTTGAAGAACTTGAAAAGCGCGGCTGGTTGCTGGGCGGCGAGGGCTCTGGTCACCTGCTGGCGCTGGACAAGCACACAACGGGTGACGGCCTTATTAGCGCCCTGCAAGTGCTGCAAGCCTGCGTGCGTAGCGGTAAAACTTTGGCAGCTTTGCTGGCAGATGTGACTTTATTTCCGCAGACGCTCATCAACGTGCGCCTCAAGCCCGGTCAAGACTACCAAAGCAATGACTTGCTCAAAACCGCGACAGCCGCAGTTGAAGCCGAACTCGGCTCAACAGGTCGTGTGCTGATACGCGTCAGCGGCACGGAGCCGTTGCTACGCCTGATGGTAGAGGCGCGTGATGCCGAACAGGCGCTCAGTTGTGCGCAGCGGTTGGCCAAGGCTGTTACTGGGTGAAAAATAGTAAAAACGGACTATGAAAGACCGCTTTTGTCTATCAAATATACCTGTAGCCAGACAAATACGTGCGCAATATGCTCCTGATTCAGGAGCATATTGCGGTCAAATTTCAAGCGCTGAAAAAATTCTTCAGCTTGTCCGTCCAGCCCTCCTCACTAGGCGAATGTTTGGCACCGCCTTTTTTGAGTGATTCATCAAATTCTTTAAGCAACTTGCGCTGATGTTCAGTCAATTTGACAGGCGTCTCAACCGTGATGTGGCAGTACAAGTCACCCGGATAGCTGCTGCGGACACCTTTGATACCTTTGCCGCGCAGGCGGAATTGTTTGGCGGCCTGCGTGCCTTCCGGAATGTCAATGGCAGCTTTGCCTGCCAGCGTTGGCACTTCAATCTCGCCGCCCAGTGCAGCGGTGGTGAAGCTGATCGGTACTGAGCAGTGCAGGTCGTCGCCATCACGCTCAAAGATATCGTGCTTTTTGACGCGAATCTCAATGTACAAATCTCCTGGTGGTCCACCGTTGGTGCCTGGCTCGCCGTTGCCGGTAGAGCGGATACGCATGCCGTCGTCAATGCCTGACGGGATTTTGACCTCGAGTGTTTTGTTGTTTTTGGTTTTGCCGACACCATGGCATGACGTGCAGGGTTCAGGAATCAGCTTGCCGGTACCTTTGCACTGCGGGCAGGTTTGCTGCACGCTAAAAAAGCCCTGGCGCATTTGCACCTGACCGTGACCGTGGCAGGTGGTGCAAGTCGCTACCTTGGTACCAGGCTTGGCACCACTGCCTTTGCACACGCCACAGTCGTCCCAGCTAGGCACGCGAATTTGCGCTTCTTTGCCGTTGGCTGCTTCTTCTAGCGACACTTCCATGGCATAACTTAAATCGCCGCCTCTAAAAACCTGCCTGCCACCTTGAGCACGCCGCTGCTGTTCACCAAACACGCCGCCAAAAATATCGCCAAAGGCCTCAGCAAAACCGCCAAAACCTTCTCCGCCTGCGCCGCCGCCGCGCATGTTCGGGTCAACGCCTGCATGGCCGTACTGGTCATAAGCCGCGCGCTTTTGGTCGTCAGACAGCATCTCATAGGCCTCTTTGGCCTCTTTGAACTTTTCTTCGGCCGCCTTGGCACTGTCACCCTGATTTCGGTCAGGGTGGTGCTTCATGGCCAGCTTGCGATATGCTTTTTTAATGTCTTCGTCGCTGGCGTTTTTGGCAACGCCCAAAGTGTCGTAATAGTCTTTTTTTGCCATGGTGAGAAGTCAAGAATTCGTTGTCAAGAAGTTAGCAGTAACCGGTAGCAAGCGAAACGGCAGAAGGCACAAAAACCAAAGCGGAAAGCCGGGATCGCCCCCGGTTTCCGCTCTAGAGATGTAGCGCTGACGCCATCACGGAAAAATCAATTATCAAGCCTTGTCAGTCTTTTTGACTTCCTTAACCTCAGCATCGACCACGTTATCGTCTGCTGGCTTTGCCTGAGCCTGTTCTGCGCCGGGTGCAGCGCCCCCAGCCGCAGCAGCAGCCTTTGATGCTTCCATGTCGGCGTACATTTTTTCGCCCAGCTTTTGGCTGGCTTCCATCAGCGCAGTGTTTTTTGCGTCGATGGCGGCTTTGTCGTCACCTTTCAGGGCTTCTTCCATATCCTTGATGGCAGTCTCAATTTTTTCTTTCTCACCCGCGTCCAGCTTGTCACCGTACTCAACGAGTGATTTTTTCACGCTGTGCACCATGGCTTCGGCGTTATTTTTTGCGGTGACGAATTCGACTTTTTTCTTGTCGTCTTCGGCGTTCAGTTCGGCGTCTTTCACCATTTGCTGAATTTCAGCTTCGCTCAAACCAGAGTTGGCCTTGATGGTGATTTTGTTTTCTTTGCCAGTGCCTTTGTCTTTGGCGCCTACATGCAAAATGCCGTTGGCGTCGATATCAAAAGACACTTCAATTTGCGGTGTGCCGCGTGCTGATGGCGGAATGCCTTCAAGGTTGAATTCGCCCAAGCCTTTGTTGCCTGAGGCAATTTCGCGCTCACCTTGAAATACCTTGATGGTGACGGCTGGCTGATTGTCTTCAGCGGTTGAAAAGGTCTGCGCAAACTTGGTCGGGATGGTCGTGTTTTTCTTGATCATCTTGGTCATCACGCCGCCCATGGTCTCAATGCCCAATGACAGCGGGGTCACGTCAAGCAGCAGCACGTCAGTACGGTCGCCTGACAGCACCTGGCCTTGAATCGCAGCGCCTACAGCTACGGCTTCGTCAGGATTCACGTCTTTACGCGGCTCTTTACCGAAGAACGCTTTGACAGCGTCTTGCACCTTGGGCATGCGGGTTTGGCCACCGACCAGAATCACGTCATGGATGTCGCTAACCGACAGGCCCGCGTCTTTCATCGCCGTGCGGCAGGGCGCAATCGTGCGCTCAATCAGCTCGTCAACCAGGCTTTCCAGCTTGGCGCGTGACAGCTTGACCAGCAAGTGCTTCGGGCCGCTCGCGGGGTCATGCGCAATGTACGGAATATTGACTTCAGTCGCGGCGCTGTTTGACAGTTCAATCTTGGCTTTTTCAGCAGAGTCTTTCAGGCGCTGCAGTGCAACGACGTCTTTGCTCAGGTCGATACCGCTGTCTTTTTTGAACTCAGCCACGATGTAGTCGATGACGCGCTGGTCAAAGTCTTCGCCGCCCAAAAAGGTGTCTCCGTTGGTCGATAGCACTTCAAACTGCTTTTCACCGTCAACGTCAGCAATTTCGATAATTGACACGTCAAACGTGCCGCCACCCAGGTCATACACAGCGATTTTGCGGTCGCCTTTTTCCTGCTTATCCAAGCCAAAAGCCAATGCTGCTGCGGTCGGCTCGTTGATGATGCGCTTGACATCCAGACCGGCAATGCGGCCTGCGTCTTTCGTAGCCTGGCGCTGTGCATCGTTGAAGTACGCCGGCACGGTAATGACAGCTTCTGTCACTGGCTCGCCCAGGTAGTCTTCCGCGGTTTTCTTCATTTTGCGCAAAATATCGGCAGACACTTGCTGAGCCGACATTTTTTTGCCGCGCACTTCAACCCACGCATCGCCGTTGTCTGCGGCCACGATGGAGTAAGGCATCAATGCGATGTCTTTTTGCACTTCTTTTTCAGTGAACTTGCGGCCAATCAAACGCTTGACGGCGTACAGCGTGTTCTTTGGATTGGTCACGGCCTGGCGCTTGGCTGACGTGCCGACCAATACTTCGCCGTCTTCTTGATAAGCCACGATCGATGGCGTGGTACGCGCGCCTTCCGAGTTTTCAATCACTTTAGGCACATTGCCTTCCATGATGGAGACGCACGAATTCGTTGTGCCCAAGTCGATGCCGATGATTCTTCCCATGATGTTCTCCGTTCGATTCAAAAATAATGATGTTTAAAAGGTGTAGCTGGTTTGAGGGTTTTCAAGCTAGCCTGTGAAAGAGGATTTATTTGGGCGCGCTAACCGTTACCAGCGCAGGTCGCAGCACGCGGTCAGCAATCAGATAACCTTTTTGCAGCACGGTGACGACGGTATTGGCTTCAAGTTCTGACGGCACCACGCTGATGGCCTGATGCTGGTGCGGGTCAAATTTCGTGCCTGCAGCCGGGTCAATTTGCATCACACGGTTGCGCTCTAGCGCGGCTTTGAGCTGCTTGAGAGTAGCTAGAGCCCCCTCCTTGATCTGCTCTGGCGTGGCACTGGGCAAATTTAAGCCAGCTTCCAGGCTGTCGGCCACGGGTAGCAGGCTTTCGGCAAAGCTTTCAAGTGCAAACTTGCGGGCTTTGCTGACTTCTTCGTCGGCACGACGGCGGGAATTCTCAGATTCAGCCTTGGCACGCAGATAGTTGTCGGCCAGCTCAGCATTTTTGGCTGTCAGCGTAGCGACTTCGGCTTGCGCCACTGCCAGCTCACTAACTGCCTCAAACTCGTTGGCAGCTGCTGCAGCTTCGAGTTCTTCAGGACTTGGGTCACCGCTAAGTGGTTGATTCTGTTGGGATTGTGTGGGTTCAGACATGCTTGAAAACAAGTGTGTAGTCAATAAGCAAACTAATTGGGGTTGCTAAAACCCTTTTCAAGGGCAGGGTGATTGGGGCTCACTGTAAAAAAGTTTTTTTACCTTTGCATTTGATACGTCTGCTACTATTTTGATAGCTTTATGCCTTTTTATTACTTGGGCTGGAGTTGTTTATTATTCTTAAAACACTCAACATTTTGTGCCCATCAGTTGGCCTGCCAGTTGCTGATCTACCGGTAACGGTTCACCATGCCGTTGCGCTGCCAGCAACTCCGCGCACAAAGCCGCAAAGGTCAGTCCGCGCGAGCCCATGCCCGCACAAATCCACAATGGCGCGTTTGACAGTGTGCGGGCATGCTTAAGCAGCGGCAATCGACTCGGCGTGGCGCAGCGTATACCAGCCCAAGCTTGTGCGCAATCAGCATCAAATCCATCTGCCAACGCCGCTGCAGCTTGCGGCAAAAGCGTCTGAAGGCGCCCAAAATTTTCATCGTGGTCTTGCTGCTTGACAGAGGGTGCAAGCTCGTCGCGCTGGTAGGTCGAACCCATCAGCCAAAACGCGCCTTTGTCGCTGGGAATGGCTGAAAGGAAGCCGCCATGACCGTTGACGGGAAAGGCTGGCAGGGTTGAAGCGGAGCTATATCTGGCGTGCAAACCCAGAGAAACCTGTCCACGAATGGGTTGCAAAGCCAGCGGCTCGACACTAGCGGTTGCGGCTAGCGCCTGGCTTGCGTAGCCGGATGCGATAACCACCAAATGAGCTTGGGCTAGTTGCTTGCCATTGGCGTCCATCACCTCCCAACCCGTCAGATCACTTACCGTGTTGGGCCGCAACGGCACCACTTGTGTGGCCTTGGCACCTGCACGCCACGTCACGCCTGGCGCAGCCAGCCACGCCCTGACGAGCGCCGCGGGTTTGATCCAACCTGCCTGCGTGTGCCACAGCCCAGCACTTTCGGCTGGCACACCTGCTGCCTGCAACTGGTCTGGCCTAGCCGGGTAACTCCAGGCATTTGCCGCTTGGGCCCACTCGCGCGTCCAGGCGGCCGGCAAGCGTTTGGGTTCTCCATCCACATGGCGTTCGAGTACGCCAGTGCGGCTGAATTCCTCGCCCGTTTGCAGCAAACGCTCCACTTGCTCAAACGTCATGCGCACACCAGAGCGCGAAAGTCGCGACAGCGGGCCATCGTCAGGCGACGTGTGAGGCACCAGCAACCCGACGGGTAAACCAGATGCGCCACTCGCTGGCTGACCGGCAGCATCAAGTACTGTCACAGACCATCCGCGCCGCGCCAGGCTGCTGGCCACGGCTGCGCCTGCCAGGCCCGCGCCAATCACCACGCAGGTGCTGGATTGAAATGCTGGTTTTGTTTTCTTTTGCAGCCATGCGGGGCTATAAACCGCTTTCAGCTCGTAATGGCCTGCATTTATGGCAAAACCGCATTGCCTAAGTGCTGCCTGTAGTGTTTCAGTGGTGTTTGACGCACTGAGCTCTGTGCCGGGCTTGCACAGCCGGGCGATGGCTTTGGCGGCGTAAAGCACATCTTCTCTTGCAAGAGCTGTGCAAACCAGATCAATGGAATCAGCGTTGAATTGCTGCTGACGCAAAACCTTGACCACGTCGCCAATACACAGCGTGAGCAGTACCTGGCCGCCCTCAAACACCAGCCGGTGAAAGCCTGGCAGCAGCCCCCAAAGTTGAGCATCAAGTTGCGCTGCCAGTGGTTTTAGTGCCGCGTTGTCTGGCTGATTGCTGTATTTATCAGCACATATGACAACGACGTGCAGCATACAAGGCCGCTGCGGGTTGGCTTGCCATGCCTGCCACTGGCGCAAAAAGATCGTGCTGTTGGCAGAGCCAACATCAAGGTGAATAACGCTCTTCAAGCTTGCAGGCGCAGTTTTAAGCAGCAGGCGGCGTGTAGCCTTGCACTACGTCTGCGCCGCTGCCAAAAAAGTGGTTCTCCATCTGCCGGGCCAAATATTGCCGGGCGCGCTGGTCCGCTAAATTCAGGCGATTTTCATTAACCAGCATGGTTTGTTGCTTCATCCACTCGGCCCAAGCCTGCTTGCTGACCTCTTGCCAAAGGCGCTTGCCCAAAGGGCCGGGATAGGGTGGAAAGTCCAAGCCTTCAGCTTCAACTCCTAACTTGATGCATTTAACAAGGCGTGCCATATGTGTGTGCTTTCGTTTTTGGATGATTGGTAAATTGAACGGACTTTAGCAATATTTTCATCGGCGCCTGAACATGCCTTTGAACCAACGTTTTAAATGGCTACCAAAGCAGCCGAAAGCATGAGAAGCGCTTTCGGCGGTAAAATCTGCTGTTGTTGGACGCCAAAAGAGCTGGGTGTACGAGCGACAAGCAGTACAAACAGCCAGCTTACATCGGGTGCTGGTTTGATGCCAGTCCCATCCACCCAACTCAGGAAAGACACACATCATGGCAAGAGCTGACGCCAAAACCGCCGTACTCGCTGACGGCCTGCGCTACAAATCCAAAGTTTCCGGTTCCCCATTTGCAGCCACCACGTCGTTTGGTGCGGCCACAATGTCGTGCTTTATGTGCGGCAAGCATCGCGCCCGATCCCTGATGGGCACGCGCAAAGTGCTGGGCAAGTCGCAGGCAGTGTGCGCACCGTCGTGCAAAGAGCTGGACGCCATTTTGGCGACCCAAGCAGCAGGAAACAAGGTTTGAAAAAAACCTACTTTCTGAATATCGAAGGCAAAAATCGTGACCGCTTGCTGGACGCCAGCAAGCACGATATTCGTAAATACGTCAAACGTGAACGCGCTAAAGAATTGCCACAAGGTGTCGATTTCTGGGATTTTGACTGCAAGTCTGGAATTAGTGAACAAGACGCCGCGCCTGTGCACATTGCTTAAATCATGGGTTCAGTCGATGCGTTGGTCAAAGACGGTGCAGACCAGTTTTACATTGAAATCACAAGCAAGTCCGGCCATCGGGTAGCGCGGCCCGCAGTGGTAGCGGGTAGTGAGATCGCTGCGCAAGCACTTTAAACGCCGCAATTCAACTGCTTGGCTCTGGAGAATCAGGGCAAACTCAACAATCTGACACAGTTTTTGTCACGATCTGACACCGTAAAGTTAAAAATACCTTCGTTTTTTTCTGTAAATCGTTCGGGTATTGGTTTTTTTGGGATTAAACCCCCTACTTACGGGTAATAATGTTGCTGTGTAATTAAAACTTGCACAAGTTGGTGATCGGTCAGTTTCGCGCGCTACGGCGGTACTTCTAGTTTGTTGTGCTTTCGGGACTCCATCGCTTTTGTTTTTTATGTGTTTTTGAGGAGTCCTTCATGGGCAACAAACTTTATGTCGGCAACTTGCCGTACACCGTACGCGACGAAGACTTGCAACAGTCTTTCGGCGAATTTGGTTCTATCACCAGCGCCAAAGTCATGATGGAGCGCGATACCGGCCGCTCTAAAGGTTTTGGTTTTGTCGAGATGGGCAGCGACGCTGAAGCGCAAGCTGCTATCGCCGGCATGAATGGCCAGTCACTTGGCGGCCGTGCAATCACTGTCAACGAAGCCCGTCCGATGGAGGCTCGTCCTCCACGTACCGGCGGCTTCGGCGGCGGTGGCGGTGGTTACGGTGGTGGTGGCGGCGGCGGTGACCGTTCAGGTGGCGGCGGCTACGGCGGCGGCGGTGGTCGTTCAGGCGGTGGCGGTGGTGGTGGTTATGGCGGCGGCGGACGTGGCGGCTACTAAGCCCTCGTAAACCCTTGTTCTTCAGCTTCGCGCTGAAGACGCTTTAAAAGGCTTCAGGACTTCGGTTTTGAAGCCTTTTTGTATTGGGGTTGCAATTAATGAGGCTCAATCACTTTGCAAGTGCTGTATCTGCCTGAAGAACCTGAAAGTTTTCTGTCTCACTCAGTCAAAATTCTTTATTGATACGGCACGATTTATTGCGGAATCTAAAACCGTTCGCCTTGAGCTTGTCGAAAGGCTTCGACAAATTCAAGGCGAACGGGATCATGAATAACTCTTGCCGGATCAATAGTAGCTGTCAGGCAGGTGTTTTGCGATAGCTTACAAAGCAGCCCGCAACTTATCTTTCTTACTAGGCCGCTTCCCCTTAACGCCCCCCGTCCCTTTTGGATCAGCCGCATTTACGGGCGCAACTTCCACAGGCTCAAATCCGGCCACCTCCTCGAACATTAGCTTGATCGCATGCCGCTTCTCGATCAATTTGAAATGCGCAACAGTCGCAGCACTTACAAAACTGATAGCAATGCCGCTCAACCCCGCGCGGCCAGTGCGGCCTATGCGGTGGGTGTAATCAGTCGCTGAGCGGGGCAGGTCGTAGTTGACGACGACTGGCAGTTGTGCAATGTCCAGCCCGCGTGCCGCCACGTCGGTCGCTACTACTACTTGTACAACACTGGCCTTGAAGTCCATCAGCACCTGGCTGCGTTTGCCTTGACTGAGCTCGCCATGAAAAGGCTCGGCGTTGATGTTGGCCTTGCGCAGCTTGTCTGCCACGATTTCTGCCGCGTGTTTGGTAGCCACAAAGACCAGCACACGAGTCCATTTTTCAGATTGAATGAGTTGGCGCAGCAGCTGCGTGCGGCGCGCTACGTCTACTGCAATCGCGCGTTGGATAATTTCTGGTTGAGATTCTGGCTCGGCTTGCACCTCAATGCGCAAAGGGTTTTGCATCAGGCTGTTGGCCAGCAGCTCAATGGCAGGCGCAAACGTCGCCGAAAACAGGGCGTTTTGCCGCTGGGCTGGCAGCAGCGCCAGGATGCGCGCCAGCTCGTCTGCAAAACCCATGTCAAGCAGTTTGTCGGCTTCGTCCAGCACCAGGGTTTTGACATGGCTCAGGCTCAGTGCATTGTGGCCAATCAAGTCGATCAATCGACCTGGCGTGGCTATCACCACGTCTGCGCCGCCGCGCAAGTTCATCATTTGCGGATTAATCGACACACCGCCAAAAACCACAGCTACTTTGGGGCGCTGCGGCAGGCTGGCCCCAAAGGTGACGAACGCCTCGCCCACCTGCACCGCCAGTTCACGTGTGGGAACCAGCACAAGCACTTGGGTTTTTCCGGCTAGTCGCGCAGGGCGCTCACTGCCTTGATGCAGTAAAGGTAGCGTGTAAGCCGCTGTTTTGCCAGATCCGGTAGGCGCAGAGCACAACACGTCTCGCCCCTGCAGCAGTGCAGGGATGGCTGCAAGCTGGACGGCGGTGGGGGTTGTAAAACCGCTGCCAGCAATAGCGCGCAGCAAAAGTGGTTGGAGAGCGGGCGCGAAGCCAAGTTGGGTAAAGGGCATAACCCGGCAAGTGTAGGCTTCAATCAGTGAGAAGCCTCTCATTCACCCATCGAAGAAAATGCTGAATGCTATCAATAAACAAGCCTTCTGCACCGTTATCAATTCAATTTCAAACCCTTTTCAATGCCAAAAAAAGAACCTAAACACTACTATTGATGCGGCCCGGTGAAGTAAATATTTTCCGTTCGGGCTGAGCCTGTCGAAGCCGGGGTCGCACAAGGGGAACCCTTCGACAAGCTCAGGGCGAACGG
>JAYURC010000152.1:0-2525 GCA_043756405.1 Polaromonas sp. | reverse complement strand
CCATGACCCAAGACGAACTCAAAACACTGGTCGGCCAGGCCGCTTTGCAATATGTGGTGGCGGGCGAGATTGTTGGGGTGGGCACCGGCTCGACGGTGAACAAGTTCATCGACGCTTTGGCCACGATCAAACACACCATCAAAGGCGCGGTGTCCAGCTCGGTAGCGAGTACCGAGCGGCTCAAAGCACTGGGGATTCCGGTATTTGACGCCAATGAAGTGAGCGAGTTGGCCGTTTACATCGACGGTGCGGACGAGATTGACCACGCCGGCTATATGATCAAAGGTGGCGGCGCAGCGCTGACGCGGGAGAAGATTGTGGCGGCGCTGTCCAGGCAATTTGTCTGCATTGCCGATGAAAGCAAGCTGGTCGACACGCTGGGCGCGTTTCCGTTACCCGTAGAAGTCATCCCCATGGCGACCAAGCGCGTCATGCAGCAGTTTGCCGCGATGGGTGGCGTGTGCAGCGTCCGTAAAAAGGATGGTCAGCCACTGGTGACCGACAACGGTCAGCACATTGTGGACGTGTTGAACCTAAAAATCACCGACCCGCTGGCGTTTGAATCGTCTGTGAACCAATGGCCAGGCGTGGTGACGGTGGGCGTGTTTGCGCACCAGAAGGCGGATGTTTGTCTGCTGGGGGCGTCAACGGGTGTGCAGACGCTTAAATTTTAGATAAATCGACGATAGCCGGTGTATTTATTGTCTAAACAGCTATGAAATAAGTAGCAATTTCCATTACACGCTACTTAACAACGCATCCAGAGGGCTGGCCGTGCCGCCTGCTGCCACCTTCAAAACGTGGGTGTAGATCATGGTGGTGGACACATCGGAATGACCCAGCAGCTCTTGCACCGTGCGGATGTCGGTGCCGGCTTGCAGTAGATGGGTCGCAAACGAATGGCGCAAGTGAGCGTGGCAGCATCACAACCCGGTCTTTGCCACCTTTGGCCTCCCGCACGATGATGACAAGGCGGTCAAAGTCAACGTCTTTCACCCGCAGGCGAATGCCTTTGATGGCCAGCACCTCACGGTACAAAAACAAAATGGCGCTCAAGGCCTGGTTGTGCGTGGACTTCGACACCTTGCGCTCAGTCGCCAGCATGGTCAAAAAGGCCTCGACCTCACGCGGCCCCATGTCGCGCGGATGCTTCATGCGACCATCGCGCCCATGCCAGCGGACGAAAAATTTCACCCAATAAAGATAGACTTTTTCTGTGCTCAGGCTATAGTGCAAATACCGAATGCGCTCGCGAACCTGATCCAGAAGGCGGATTGACTTCAAAGGCGCGTTGCCGGGTTTCATGGTTTAAATTATAACTGGATAAATAAACAGTTATATGGGTTGAAACCCTTACTGGATAACGCTTTTGGAAGTTTTTTATGGCCACATTACATTGCAACGGGTGTTTTATTTTGCAGGTTTTGCGGTGTACATTACGTTAAACCTCAGCCAAAGCGATTGCTCCTGCCCATGCCAAAGCGTCCACTCCTTGAACGCCTGCGCCTAAAGAAGGCAATGCAGCGCGGCCCGGTAGCAGTCGGCTGGTACACGCCAGACGAGTGGGCTCGTGTAAAGGCCGCTGCTGCCGACCCGGAGGTCTTTGAGAACTCGTTTGAGGAGTGGGAGGCGATGGCCACGGATGCACTCCGCGATCTGCGAAACGCTGGCACCATTCCAGTCAAGGTCTTGATCTCGGCCGATGAACTTCAAGCATGGTGTCTTGCCCACGGAAAGCCCGTGAGGGCTGATGCGCGGGCACAATTCGTTCTTGAAAAGGCTCGCGGAGGCCCAAATGCCGAGGCTTAACATGTCAATCGACACGTACCCACAACAGCAGGAGGCGGCTTCGCCGCGCATGTTGGTGGTCCGGTCATCTTCACGTTAGGCCACATGAGCTTACTTCCGTCGCTCTCCTGCCGTGAGGTATCAGCCGCAGATGATCTTGCTGCCCTCACGCAGTTGATCCGCTCCGCCTATGCCCCGCATGCGGCCAGCGGTTTGCGCTACTGGGCCACGCATCAGTCCACGGAGGACACCGCCAAGCGCCTTGCATCAGGCCACGGCTTCGTGGGCGAGCTCAATGGAAGAGTGGTAGCAACGGTCACTGTCAGGCGAACGGAGCCCGACTCCCAGGTCGAACTACTCCGCGAGCCTCATACGTGGTCCTTCGGTCAGTTCGCCGTCGCACCTGAGCACAAGGGCAAGGGCTTCGGCAAGCGAATCCATGACTTCGCTCTCTCCTATGCCGCCACACATGGCTGCAGCAAGATGGCGCTGCACACCGCACAACCTGCAGCAGCCCTGATAGCCATGTACCAGTCTTGGGGTTACGAGCTGGTGGGCACCTGTGACTGGCGGCCTCACACAAACTACCTCAGCGTACTCATGTCCAAGCCACTCGCGGCGGCCCAGAGCGCGAATGCGGCCTAACCCCTCGCTCAAGCGGAGCGCCAACGGCAGGCCACCAGGCCCGGTCTGGCGGTACACGGTACATTTTCGCCAGCCCGGGCCTGGCGTCCTGC
>JAYURC010000151.1:0-2539 GCA_043756405.1 Polaromonas sp. | reverse complement strand
TATTGAAACATCGTCGGGCGAAACTGAAGCCTGCAAAGCCGAGATTAGCTACATGGCCGCGCAGGGTTTGCCGTTTGGCGTGAACTTGCCGATTCGGTTTTTAAAAGACGATGCGATGCTGCGTTTTGTCTGCGAATCGGGTGTGAAATTTGTCACCACTTCAGCGGGCAGTCCTGCCAAATTTATTGCGCCGCTTAAAGCCGCAGGCATCGTGGTCTATCACGCGGTGCCTACACTGGACACGGCGCTCAAGTGCGTGGATGCAGGCATTGATGGCTTGGTGGTAGAGGGCGCGGAAGGCGGTGGATTTAAAAATCCTGAAGAGGTGAGCACGCTGGTTTTATTGCAAGCCATCCGCGAACGCGTGGATGTGCCGCTGGTCGCCGCAGGCGGCATTGTGGACGGACGCGGCATGGCGGCGGCGTTTGCGCTGGGTGCTGAAGCCATCCAAATGGGCACGCGCTTTGTGGCCAGCCTTGAGAGCCCTGTGCACGCTAACTACAAGCAGGCGATTGTGGATGCGCAGGCCACGGGCACGTATGTACTAAACAAAAAATCCACGCCGTGCATCCGTGCCTTAAAGACCGATCGCACCACCGCCATGCTGGAGTCGGGCGTGATGTCGCCAACGGAATTCTCTAACATCCAGCAGGTGTACTTTGGCGGCGATATGGAAGCCGCACCAGCGTTGGCGGGGCAATCGGCGGGATTGATTCACAGCATCGACTCGGTGCAAAGCATCATTAATGAGACGATTGCGCAGTTTTATGAAATCAGTGCTCGTATGAATGCGGTGCGGTTTGGAGATAACGATGAATAAGCCCGCAAGCATTGGTTTGATTGGACTCGGGGCGATGGGCTCTGGGATGGCACAGTCTGTCAGGCGTGCAGGGCATGTGCCTTTTGTGTTTGATGTGCGGCGCGAAGTAGCTGAGAACTTTGCCAAAGAGGGCGGAGTTGTGTGCAGCACGCTGGCTGAGCTAGGCGCAAAAGCGGATGTCATCGTGTCCGTCGTCGTGAATGCCGCGCAAACCGAATCGGTACTTTTTGGTAGCACAGATGCTCAGGGAAAAGTCACAGCTGGCGTGGCCTCCGCTATGCGCCGAGGCAGCGTCTTCGTGATGTGCTCCACGGTCGATCCCAATTGGTCGGTGGCACTCGAGGGCAAGTTAAACGCTATGGGTATCCACTACATTGACGCGCCGATTTCGGGTGGCGCAGCCAAAGCCGCTAGCGCACAAATGACCATGATGACCGCGGGCAAGCCCGAGGCATACGCCATTGCCGAGCCGTTTTTAAACGCGATGGCTGCTAAGGTTTACAAGCTGGGTGATTCAGCTGGTGCGGGCAGTAAGGTCAAGATCATCAACCAACTGCTGGCAGGCGTTCACATTGCTGCCGCTGCCGAAGCGATGGCGCTCGGTCTGCGCGAAGGAGTGGATGCGGCTGCGCTGTACGAAGTAATTACCAACAGCGCGGGCAATAGCTGGATGTTTGAAAACCGCATGGCGCATGTGCTGGCGGCTGATTACACGCCGCTGTCAGCCGTAGATATTTTTGTCAAAGACCTCGGCATCGTGCTAGACATGGCGCGTGCCAGCAAGTTTCCGCTGCCGCTATCCAGCACAGCGCATCAAATGTTTATGCAGGCCAGCACAGCAGGCTTTGCCCGCGAGGACGACAGCGCTGTGATTAAGATTTTCCCGGGCATTACGTTGCCGACAAAGCCAGAACCAAAACAATGAACGCTACTTTAATGACCAATAAGCCAATGACTGAGTCGCAACTTCGAGACGAAATTTGCCGCGTGGGCAAAAGCCTATTTGATCGCGGTTATGTTCACGCGACCGCAGGCAACATCAGCGTGCGGTTGGATGGTGCAGATGGCGGCGGTTACCTCATCACACCGACCGACGCGTGCTTGGGCTTTCTAGACCCTGCTCGCATCGCCAAGTTGGACGCTAATCTTGTGCAAGTCAGCGGTGACAAAGCCAGCAAGACCATTGCTCTGCATGCCTCTATTTATAAGGCCTCAGAGCCCTACGCCCCGCAAACTCGCGCCGTCATTCACACGCACAGCACGGCCTGCGTGGCACTCACATTGGCTGCGCCACTTAAGAGTTCCAACGCCAGCCCGCTGCCAGAACTCTTGCCGCCCATTACGCCGTATTTCGTGATGAAGGTGGGGCACGTGCCGCTGGTGCCATATCACAGGCCAGGTGACCCTGCCGTTGCTGTGCGCGTCGCCGCCATGCTGGCGCACTATGCCAAGCGTGGGATATCTGTGCGTGCGGTGATGCTGTCAAAGCTGGGCCCTAACGTCTGGCACGATACGCTCGCGCAGGCGATGGCAGTGCTGGAAGAATTAGAAGAAACCGCCAAGCTGTATCACATGACAACACCAAAACCTGCATCGCTGTCCGACGAAGAGATTGCGGATTTGCGCAAAACTTTTGGCGCTAGCTGGTGAACTTGGCGTAGGCAAGCTCAGCCTGTGCGGTTATTTTCAAAACAGATTTAGAGAGAAAAAATTCATGCC
>JAYURC010000150.1:0-2553 GCA_043756405.1 Polaromonas sp. | reverse complement strand
AGCGGGAAGGGCGACTGCACCTGGAGACGTATTGAGTCCGGGCTGAGGCTGTTTATCAGATCACTCTGTTTTAGATAGCAAACTATTTAATACTGACGGGGACTTTAGCGTACTTATAGCACTAAATCTTACGGGTATTGCCTGGACGTGTGCATCACGGTCAATGCGGTGACGACCGTCTCAGTTTGGGTGATCACCACCACGTAGTTGGGGTGCACGACTAACTCGAATGTGCCGGCAACACGACCACGGCGCCGAGGAAAGTTAGGGTCACCCAGGCTGTCTACTTGGTTGTGAACGTGCAACTCCATGTCCAACGCAGCTATCGGATTGTCTTGGGCTATGTGCTCCACGATCTCGTCCAGATCAGTTTGAAACTGTTCCGTTTTCTCAACTATCAACACAGGCGAAATTTTCAGTCTCATCAGGCATCCAAGCTCGGGTTCAGCCTGCTTGATGGCTCTGCATGGCCAGAACGCGCGCCCTGGTTGCCGCACGCCGTGCATCTACCTCTTCGGTTGTCAGCACCCGGTTAGTTCCGTCTTTCAGTCCCTCCAGCGCCGTCTGCACCTTGGCGCTGAACCACCGGTCGTAATCCGCATCGGCTTGCGCTGCCTCATGGGCATTTTTAAGTGCCAAGCTGCGGTCTGGTCGCGTCACTTTCTCCAGCGCGCGGTCTTCAGGCCGCCACTGCGCGGCATCTATGCGGCACTCGTTCCATCCTGTGCCACGCAACACTTGCAGGGCCTTGCGCGGGTCGGCAAAACGGCGCGGCTGCTGGCGTGACGTAACCATGATGGCCTCGCCGCGTTGGGTTTGCACGCTCACCACAAACGCCGCGCCATCACCGCGCAAGGTGATGCCCGTGACGCCACCCGCCAACGTGGCGGCTTTCAATTGTTCGAGGTTCACGGTTTGCAGCGAGGCGGGCAATGGGGTGGGCATAGTGGCAGCTTTCAAAAAATTCCAATGTCATTATTTTATAATTGATTGAAATTCAAATAATTATTGTTTGATATTCTCTGGACGAAAAAAAACCAAGTAAGCGATTCACTTGGTTTTTTAAATTCTGGTGGTCGTAGGTGGATTTGAACCACCGACATCAGCATTATGAATGCTGCGCTCTAACCAGCTGAGCTATACGACCGAAAGACCAAGATTATAGCGATTTGTGGCGCTGTTTTCCGAGCTGTCTGATCACTGATGCGTGAAGATGGCCTTGCGTTTGTTCACGAAGGCGTCCATGCCTTCCTTCTGGTCGCTGGTGGCGAACAAGGCGTGGAACAGGCGGCGCTCAAACATGATGCCGTCAGACAGGCCGCCCTCAAACGCGCGGTTGACCGATTCCTTGGCCGCCATCAGCGCGATGTTGCCGTGTCCGCAAATCATGAGCGCTGCACCCAGAGCTTCGTCCATCAATTTGTCCAGCGGCACGACGCGGCTGACCAGGCCTGCGCGTTCGGCCTCGGCTGCGTCCATCATGCGGCCCGTTAGTGCCAGGTCCATGGCCTTGGCCTTGCCAACAGCGCGGGGCAGGCGCTGCGTGCCGCCTGCACCGGGGATGATGCCGAGCTTGATCTCAGGCTGGCCAAATTTGGCGTTGTCAGCGGCAATAATAAAGTCGCACATCATGGCCAGCTCGCAGCCGCCGCCCAGTGCAAAACCGCTGACGGCGGCAATCACGGGTTTTCTGATCGCGCGAATCTGCTCCCAGTTCCGGGTGATGAAGTCTTTACCGTAAGCATCGGCAAAGCTGTACTGCGCCATGGCCCCAATGTCAGCCCCAGCAGCAAAGGCTTTTTCACTACCGGTGATGATCATGCAGCCAATGTTGTCATCCGCCTCAAAGGCTTTTAGCGCTGCTGCCAGTTCGTCCATCAGCTGGTCGTTCAGGGCATTGAGCTGCTTGGGGCGGTTAAGCGTGACAACGCCGACCTGGCGACCTTCTGGGCCCTGAGTGGAGGTGATGATGGTCTCGTAAGTCATGAATTTCTTTCTTTGTTTCTTGGGTTATTTTTGGGTTATTTGGCTAGCCAAGCATCTACTTTAACGGCGTCTTTGATGGCCAAACGCCAGGTGGTGGCGGGTGGTGGTATTGCTAGTTCAAGCCGCACAAGGCGTTTGTCACGCGACACCAGTGCAATGACTTTTTTAGCTGTGCCGGCGTACAGCAGCAGGTCGTCCAGCCGCTGCATCCGCCAGCCGTTTGTCCCTTTGATGGCCTCAACGCCCAACCATTCGTCGCCCGCTGCAAAACCGGCTTTTTCAGACGCGCCGCCTGATAAAACGGTTTTGACGACAACGCCATGGGTTTCACTGACACGAAGGCCCAAGCGCTGTGCCAATTGCGCCGGGTCGTCATGCACGTCAACGCCGTACACGGCCAGCAGCGTGCGAATCGGCAGGTCAGCCTTGCCATGAACCCAGCTTTTCAACTCCGCATCAAACGAGCGCTTGCCCAAGGTTTGCAACACGTTGGCAAAATCAGTTTCAGCCATGGGGCCGGCTTTGCAGCGCAGCCACAGTGCGCGCATCACCTCGTCCAGCGTGGTG
>JAYURC010000149.1:0-5881 GCA_043756405.1 Polaromonas sp. | reverse complement strand
AGACAGGTCAATCAGCCCGGGCGCGACGATGCAACCTGTTGCGTCAATGACATTGTTCGCTACGAAATCAGAAGCAGTTTGACCAATAGAGACAATGCGTCCACCGGCGATGGCAACATCACACACCACATCAAACTTTGATGCCGGGTCGATTACCCTGCCGTTTTTTATCACTATTTTCATGTCGTGCTCCCCGCAACGATGCTCATCACCGCCATACGCACCGCAATACCAAAAGTGACCTGCGGCAAGATAACGCTTTGCGCACCGTCTACCACCGCCGAATCAATTTCAACGCCCCGGTTGATGGGCCCCGGGTGCATGACGATGGCGTCGGGCTTGGCCAACTTTAACTTTTCAGGTGTCAAGCCAAAGCTTTTGAAAAACTCCTGGCTGCTGGGCAGCAGCGCACCGGTCATGCGTTCGCTTTGCAGGCGCAGCATGATGATGACATCAGCGCCCTTGATGCCTTCTTCAAGCGTGTTGCAGACCCGCACGCCCATGTGTGCCATATCGCCAGGCACCAGGGTTTTAGGGCCAACCACGCGTACCTCGGGGCAGCCCAAAGTGGTCAGTGCATGAATGTCAGAGCGGGCCACCCTTGAATGCAGCACATCACCAACGATGGCCACCGTCAGGTTGGTGAAGTCTTTTTTGTAATGCCGGATGGTGTACATGTCCAGCAGGCCCTGCGTCGGGTGGGCGTGGCGGCCGTCGCCTGCGTTGATGACATGCACGTGCGGCGCTACGTGCTGGGCAATCAGATACGGCGCGCCAGATTCGCTGTGCCGCACAACAAATATGTCTGCAGCCATGGCGCTCAGGTTGGCAATCGTGTCCAAAAGCGACTCCCCCTTTGTCGCCGATGAGCGGGCAATGTCCAGCGTGATCACGTCAGCAGACAGCCGCGTGGCGGCGATGTCAAAGGTGGTGCGGGTTCTTGTGGAGTTTTCAAAAAACAGATTGAAAACACTTTTGCCACGAAGCAGCGGCACTTTTTTGACTTCGCGGTCGCTGACCGATACAAAGTTGGCCGCAGTATCGAGAATGTGCATCAACGTGGCTTTGGGCAAGCCTTCGGTCGAGAGCAAATGAATCAACTCACCGTTTTTGTTGAGCTGTGGATTGCGTTTGTACAGCACGGGGGTTTTTCCTTATCGGTCTTGTACTTCAAAACTAAAGCTGCCATCTTCCAGGCGTGCCAGCGCCAGGCTTTGCGTGGCAGGCAGTGCCACGCGGGCCAGCGCCAGGTCGGGTTGAATGGGCAATTCGCGGCCACCCCGGTCTACCAGCACCACCAGCTTGACGCTGGCCGGGCGACCGTAGTCAAACAGCTCGTTGATGACCGCGCGCAGCGTACGGCCGGTATAAAGCACATCATCAACCAGCATCAGATGCGCGCCGTTCACGTCAAAGGGCAGTTGTGTCTGGCTGCTTGATGCCAGACCGCGCTTGGCGAAATCATCGCGGTGCATAGAGGACGACAGTGCGCCGATTTTCCCTGACAGCTTCAGGTCTTGCTGCAGGCGCTCTGCCAGCCAGACACCGCCTGATGCAACGCCGACCAGGTGAACAGGCTGGCTGTAGGTCGCCATCAGTAACCGCACGGCATCGAGCAATTCTCGGTACAACGCCTCAGCGTTCAGGGTCAGGCTACTCATCGGGAAGGCTCCTCAAAAACTGTTCAAGAATGATACAGGCCGAGGCTGCATCTGCATCTTTGGCACCGCTTGCGTACAGGCTTTTGGCCTCAGTGGTGCTGTAGCGCTCGTCAACTTCAAACACTTGAAGTGAAAACCTGGCACGCAATTGACGCACAAACTTTTGCGCACGCACGGTGTTGTCATGCGCAGCACCATCCGGATGAAACGGAATACCAACGACCAGCGCATCCGGTTGCCATTCTTTGATGCGAAGCGCAACGCCGTCCATACGTTGGTCATTGTTAGCAGCAATGGTGGGCTGTGGACTGGCAGTGCGGGTTAACCGGTTGCCAGTTGCAACGCCCGTGCGTTTGGTGCCGAAATCGAAAGCTAAAAAGGTTTGCAGGCCAGTGGTATTTTTTTGACTCGCCCGAGCCTCAAGCATGACCCGCCTCAGGTGACAACATCCAGGCCTCTAGCCCCAATAACATCAGCGCCTTGGCATAACGCTGCTCAACCGGCGTGTCAAAAATTACCGCCGGGTCAGCGGCAACTGTGAGCCAGCTGTTGTCAGAAATCTCGGACTCCAGCTGACCTTGCCCCCAGGACGCATAGCCCAGCGATACAAACACTTTGCGCGGCCCATAACCGGTTGACAACGCCTCGAGCACGTCTTTGGATGTCGTCATTTCCAGGCCGCCGGCTATGGTCATGGTAGACGCATAGATCGACTCGCTGGGCGACTCACTTTCGGGCATGACGATAGATTCGTGCAGCACAAAGCCGCGTTCAGTTTGCACTGGGCCGCCCTGAAACACCGGCGCCTGGGTCAAGTCATGCCGATGCAGGGGCAGCTCTACTTTGTCAAACAATTTTTGCAGATTAATGTCGCTGGGTTTGTTGATTACCAAGCCCAGTGCACCACGCTCGGAGTGCTCACACATGTAAATCACACTTTTGGAAAACATCTCGTCTTCCAGACCCGGCATGGCGATCAAAAAGTGGTGCGTAAAGTTGCTTGAATCTGATTCCATACTCATGCTTTGATTTTACGCGACAGTCGGGTTTAGGCGCGGTGCGGCTGGCTTGCAGACCAAGTTCGATACCATCGGCGTCATGCAAAAAAAATACCCTGTTGGCTTGATGTGGTTCCGTCGTGACTTGAGAGCTTTTGACAACGCCGCGTTGCACCACGCCCTCAAATCTTGCCAGCAGGTGCATTGCATTTTTGTCTTTGATCGGGAGATTTTGGACAACCTGCCCAAGCAGGACCGGCGTGTGGAATTTATTTGGGAAGCCATTTCTGAATTGAACTCAAAGCTGGCTTTGCTTGCCGCCAGCCACAACACTAATGGCGCAGGCCTGATCGTGCAGCACGCCGTTGCCAGCGACGCTGTACCTGAGCTGTGCCAAACACTGAATGTGGCTGCGGTATTTACCAATCTCGACTATGAGCCCCAGGCGCTGGCAAGAGACGCCAAAGTACAAGCCCTGCTGGAGGCGCAAGGCACTGCGTTTCATACGTTTAAAGACCACGTTATTTTTGAACGCGCTGAGGTCCTGACGCTGGCCAGCAAGCCGTACAGCGTGTTCACGCCGTACAAAAACGCCTGGCTCAAAAAAGTCGACGCCTATTATTTAAAGCCCTACGCCATTGACGAACACGCAGCTGCGCTGGCACCGCTGCCCATCAGCCACCTGCAAGGTGTTCCAAGTCTTGAGGCTTTGGGCTTTGAAATCACCAATTTGCGCAGCCTGAAAATTCCGACTGGCGCCACTGGCGGTGCGCAGCTGTTTGAAGAGTTTCAGAGCCGCATCAATGACTATGGCGAAACCCGCAACTTTCCGGCTGTCAAAGGACCAAGCTATCTGGGCGTGCATTTGCGCTTTGGCACGGTGTCGATCAGGCAGTTGGCCCGCACCGGGTTACAGCAACAACGTGCGGGCAGCGAAGGCGCAGCGGTATGGCTGAGCGAGCTGATCTGGCGCGATTTTTATGCCCAAATTTTGGCCAACTTTCCGCATGCAGCCGGCGAGGCATTCAAAGCCGAGTACAACAAAATCGAATGGGAGCAAGGCGATACCGCCCGGGCTTTGTTTGCCGCCTGGTGCGAAGGCCGTACCGGCTACCCGCTGGTCGATGCTGCCATGGCACAAATCAACCAGACCGGCTACATGCACAACCGCCTGCGCATGGTGGTGGCCAGTTTTTTAACCAAAGACCTGGGCCTGGACTGGCGCTGGGGCGAGCGTTACTTTGCAGAGCAGCTCAACGACTTTGATTTGGCATCGAACAACGGTGGCTGGCAATGGGCGTCCAGCAGCGGCTGCGATGCACAACCGTATTTCAGGATCTTTAACCCCACCAGCCAGAGCGAAAAGTTTGACGCGGATGGCAAGTTCATTCGCCGCTATTTGCCGCAACTGGCCAAGCTGCCCAACAAAGCCATTCATGCGCCATGGCTGGCAGCGCCGCTGGAATTGTTGGCGGCGGGCGTTGAGCTGGGTGGCAATTACCCCTTGCCCATCGTCAAGCATGACGAAGCACGGGCGCTGACGCTGCAGCGCTATGCGGTGGTGAAGAAATCGTGACTTGACAGGATGCGCGACTGTTCAAGTCGCCGTTTTGTCTGTCCCATAAACATGGGACAAACCAACGATGACAAGCAGCGTGCTGTCGGGATAATCGGTAATCTCAAAATTTACAAACCAGGCCCATGAAAATAGCATTTGTAGAAGATGGCCTGCTGATGCAGGAAAAACTTTGCAGTGTTTTAGCGCAAGGATTTCCGCAGGCACAGCTGACATCGTTTCAAACGCTGACCAGCGCCATGGACTTTGCACGCGAGCAGCCGCAGGACTACTGGCTGGTTGACCTGGGGTTGCCAGACGGCACAGGCATTGATCTGATCAGGCTGG
Organism: Polaromonas sp.; assembly: GCA_043756405.1. Lineage (GTDB taxonomy): Bacteria > Pseudomonadota > Gammaproteobacteria > Burkholderiales > Burkholderiaceae_C > Polaromonas. Next base: position 1,319 of record JAYURC010000149.1, on the reverse strand, counting down.
CGCGCGAGATTTACCCACAGACGTACATCCTGGTCATTACTGTGTTTGGCGATGCTGACAATATTGTGGGCAGCATACAGGCAGGTGCCAACGGCTACCTGCTGAAAGAAGACATGCAAAAAGACACGTCGCTGGTACTCAACATTGAAGCCATTCGCAATGGCGGCACACCTTTGTCGCCGCTGATTGCCAGCAGGTTGCTGTCACGCATGCAAGTCTCGCCTGCCCCGTCTGACTTTAAATCTTCGGCTATTCACTGCTTGACACACCGAGAGGTTGAATTACTGCAACTGCTGTCGCGCGGCTACACCTACCTGGAGGCAGCTGAGCTGATGCATGTGGGCTTGAGCACGGTGCAAACCAACGTCAAACGTATCTACACCAAACTGGCTGTCAACTCGCGCACACAAGCCATTTTTGAAGCACGAGCTCTGGGCGTCCTGGCATGAGGCGATGGGGCTGGGGCTGGGGCTGGCTGCTAATATTTGGTTTCTGGTTTGCAGGCTCATCAGTCGCGCAGTCTTTACCCCTTGAAGTGACGCAAGGACAGTTGCATGTCTCGGTAATTCGCGGGGGCTCCTTACCTGACGAAGCGCACGCACTGGGCACACAACAGCTACCCTGGAAGTGGGACAGCAGTTTTGCGCGACAACGCGGCATCATGCATTTCACGTTTGAGTTTGTATTGACTGACGCACTGGCGTCAGAATTCAAAAGCGCAGGTACCGGGCTGGGTTTGTCGTCGCTGAACATGGGTAACCGGTACCGTTACCGCATCAATAGCAGCCCGTGGACTGACGTGGGTTGGTCTGAGTCCACAACGCAGTTTCGCGTCATACCGCGCTGGAACTTGCTGACAGCCAACACTTTAAGGTCAGGCAGCAACGTACTTGAGCTTGAAATAAGAGCCGAGCCTGCCAGCGATTCGGGTTTATCAGCAATCAAGCTTGACCTGGCAACTCCATCACTTGCCAGGCTTTCGAGTGAAGTCAACAAAAGATATGCAACGGCGTTAGTGATGGGCACTCTGTCGGCGGTTGTATGTCTGCTGTCGTTAGCCATGTGGCGCTTGAACGGGGACAAATTTTTCCTGATCACGGCGTTGGCAGAGGCGTTTTTTGCCCTGCGGCAAGCCGATTGGCTGGTGAACTACCCGCCCGTTCCCACGTGGGTATTTAATGCAGGGCGTTCGGTTATTTTTGCTTACTACGCTGGCTTGATATGCTGGCTCAGTGTGTTGCTGGTCAACAAGTCTGGGCCGTGGCTCCATCGATTTATCCAGCTTTACTTGTGGGCGGCTTTGCCAGTTTTGGTGGCGG
>JAYURC010000148.1:0-5893 GCA_043756405.1 Polaromonas sp. | reverse complement strand
GCCGAGGCCGGTGAAATCGTCCAGGGCTTCGCCGTCGCCATGAAGGCCGGCGCGACCAAGGCGATGTTTGACAGCACGATCGGCATCCACCCGACGGCCGCGGAGGAGTTTGTGACGATGCGGGAGCCGGTCAAGCCGGTCAATCCGTAAAAGGCAAGTTAAGCCGCTGAGCCAACTGAGACGGCTTCAGGCGGCAGGTCGGGCAGCAGCTTGCGCGGCTTGTTGGCACTGGCGCCGCAGGCCTGACAAAACTTGGCAAACGCGCTTTTGCGGGTTTGGCAGGGCGCACAGTGGTCAAACAGGCCAATGCCGCAATGCGGGCAGAAGTCGATCTCCGGGTTTTTTAAATCCACCGCCCGCTCGCAGCCCGGGCACACCGCCTTGGACAGGCGCGTCAGCGCGGTATCATAGCTCAGTTCTTCACGGCGCTGCATATCGGGCAGTTGCTCGGCGAGTTTTTGCTTTTCCAGGTAGTGGTTCAAGGACACAATGGCCTGCCGCCCCACCAGCACGGTAACAACGATGCCCACCACATACCGCACATAACCGCCATAACTGGGCAGGTAAGGCACCAGTTCGACGAAGAACGCGAACATCGCAAAGATGATGAAGCCCCAGACAAAGGGCCAGTAAGTGCCTTTGCGCTTTTTGACAAACAGCCAGCCGGACAGTACCAGCAGCGGCAGTGTCAGCGCCAAACGGTACAAGAACACGCGCAATTCCACGCGGCGGTATTCAGCATCCAGGAGTTTCTGCGCGGTTTGTTCCATCTCGCTTAGTTGCTTGCGGGCCCGCTCAGTCGTCTGCCGTGCGTCCAGCGCCGCCTGTTGCTGCGCTTCAACCGCCGCGCCGGCGGTCCGTTCTTTGTCTTTCAGGATATCGAGCGCCTTGGTCCGCGCGATCAGCTCAGCGTCTTGATCGGTCTGTTGAGTCACTTGACGGGTGGCCAGCCAGTTGTTGAAGGTGTCACGGGCGGCGGCAGAATCGGCCCGGGTCGCACTGCGCTTGAGCTGGGCCTGCTCCAGTGCGGTATTGGCATCACGTGCGGCAGTTTCAGAGGTCTTGATCGTGCCGCGCAACGCATCACTGGCCGTGCGGTCCATGAAGTCGGCAAGGACCAGCTTCTTTTCAACCTTGGGCAAATCGTTCACCACCGTGCCGCCCAGCCCGATCAAAAAGCTGGCAAAGACCAGCGCCACCCCCCACAGACCGCGGTGAAACCATGTTTCTGACAAGCGTAAGGATTTACTCATGAGGCTTTCCTGTATGCAGGGTTAAGGGATGGGGAAATACAGGTCACAACTTGATCACGGTCGGCAGTTTGCCCGAGGTCGTGAGGTGCGCACGCTGTAGCCATTGAAACACCGAGTCCACGGTGACGGTTTCTATACGGTCTGAAAAGCGTTTCTCATCGGGATGGTCGTCAAAGGCGACATTGGCCGCGGTGAGGCGACCACCCAGACGCGTCAGCGGTCCCAATTTCAGGACGGTTGGCTCGTAACCTTTGAACTGCAACCAAGCTTGCGCTCTCATTCGAGTTGCTTCGAGGCCATTGCTGCGGGTGTTGTCTAGATTGTTGACGATCACGCCCGGTTCCATGGCGGCGGCCAAAGTTTCAATCGCCCACTGGTTGGACTGCTGGTACTTGCGGCCCCAGGCATAGCTGACCACGCTGTAGGGCTTGTGGTGCATGCTGATGGCTTGAGCTGGGTCTTGAATCAGGCGGAGTAGTCGCATCTGAACCTCGGGCGTGGGTGCGATCCACACGGCTTCAAAGCGCCACAGGTCATCGAGGAAAAATTCACCCAGACCTTGCTGATAAACGGCTGAGTCGCTGGTTCCGCAGTCATTGAGTTTGTGAAGTACACACCAGGTGCTACCGCCCTGACCATCGGGCGCCTGATAGGCCAGCCCCAAATGTGAGTAGTGAACCCCATATTTGCTTAGATCTTGCCCGGCTCTGCCTAGCAGGACGACTTTTTCGCCACTGGCATTAAGCGAAGCGAGTGTCTTTTCAGCCAAAGTCAAACCGCGTTCCACCGTTTGGGCTGTTGTCTTCCTGGGCTCACAAGATCGTCCAGCGCGGGCCGCTGGCGCCAACAGTAAACTGCCGGTCAGCAACAGGATTGAAATGGGAGTTTTCAACATATTCAACATATTCAACATATTCAACATATTCATGGAGATTCGCCTCCTGCGCTTAGCTGGTCAGCCGCTCGTTGTGCAACAGAGCACGGCCCACTGCATTGGGGATAAAGGCAATCGCTTCCCCAGCTGCAGACAAGACCACGCCGGCACCCACAACACCGACGATGACCGATGCACCGGCCACCAGCGACACGCCGGCCACTCCTCGGCTCACGACTTCAATACTGGCGCGCGCACCATCTGAGGCGCGTTCCAGCACATAAATCGTGCCTCTGGCAGTACTCTCAACCGTTTTAACGACCAAAACGGCACCCGCTGTAGACAACATCACGGGTACCACCATCACTGCGCTGGCCGCTGCAGAGGAGCCGCTGACCACAGACGCCAGTGGCAACGTGGATAAAGCGCTCAAAGCCGATGCTTCTGATTGCGCTAAGGCCGGTATGGGGGTTGTAGCCGACATAAATACTGCACAGCTAGCTATTAAATACGTAGCAAATTTGGTTTTCATGTTGAATCCTTCAGGTTGTTGTGGTGCGGCCAGTGTATTGAGAAAGAATTAAAAAAGCGCACATTAAACGTTGCTGTGCTCTTGTTGGCAACCTAAAGTATCAAATTTTGATACTAAACACGCTTACGCCGCCAAGAGCGCAGCCACGCGTGTCTGCAAGGTTTCCGGTTGCACCTGGGTCGGCGGCACAGCTGCCCCCACATTCAAGCCGACCCGGCTGAGCCAACCCCGCCGGAACGGTCGCACCATGGCACCGCCCTGTTCAATGCGGCTGAAGTAGGAGCCCCATAAATTGGTCAGTGCCATCGGGATGACGGGCACGCTGAGGCCGTCGCGCTCGGCATGGTCTAAAATTTTCATGATGCCGCCTTTGAACGCTTGCAGCGTGCCGTCGGGGGTGATGCCGCCTTCGGGGAAGATGGCCAATAAATCGCCCTCGCGCAGGACCTTGGCGGCGGCTTCAAAGGCGGCTTCGTAAGCGGCAGGGTCTTCCGAACGCGGCGCGATGGGAATCGCTTTGGCGAGTTTGAACAAGCTACCCAAAACCGGCTGTTTGAAAATGCGGTGATCCATCACAAAGTAGATGGGCCGTGGGCTGGCGGCCATCAGCAACACCGCATCAACATAACTGACATGGTTGCAGGTCAAAATGGCCGCACCTTGTACGGGAATGTGTTCGTCGCCGGTGATTTTGAAACGGTAGATGACATGTGACGTCATCCAGGCGACGAAACGCAGCAGGTACTCGGGCACCAACATGAAAATATAGAACGCCACCACGGCGTTGGCGATGCCTACAAACAAGAAGATTTGCGGAATGGTGAAATCGGCCTTAAGCAAGGCACCTGCCAGGATGGAGCTCACGATCATGAACAGCGCATTCAAAATATTGTTGGCCGCAATGATGCGCGCACGATGCGTGGCCTGGCTGCGCAGTTGTATCAGCGCGTACATCGGCACGCTGTACAGGCCGGCAAACAGACTCAGCAGTGCCAAATCAGCCAGCACCCGCCAATGGGCTGGCTGTGACATGAAGGCTGATACGCCCATGATGGCGGATGTTGGCAAGCCACGCGATGCAAAGTAAAGATCAATGGCAAATACGCTCGTGCCAATGGCACCCAACGGCACCAGCCCAATTTCAACATGGCGCTTGCTCAGTACCTCGCACAAGAGCGACCCCGTCGCAATGCCGATGGAGAAGACGACCAATAGCAGCGAGGCCACTTGCTCGTTGCCATGCATCACCTCTTTGGCAAAGCTCGGGAATTGGCTCAAAAACACAGCGCCAAAAAACCACATCCAGCTGATGCCCAGCATGGAGCGAAATACCACGATGTTGGTATGGGCTAATTTCAGGTTGCGCCAGGTTTCAGTCAGCGGGTTCCAGTTGATTTTCAGGTTGGGATCGGTCGCCTGTGCGGTTGGAATAAATTGCGCGACAGCGCGGCCGATCAAGGCCAGCAGCACGCAGCCCAGCGCCACGTACTGCGGCCCCACGCCTGGCAAAGCCACCATCAGGCCGCCCACAATATTACCCAGCAAGATAGCCACAAACGTGCCCATCTCCACCATGCCATTGCCCCCTGTCAGCTCTCGTTCACTCAGCGCTTGCGGCAGGTAAGCAAATTTAACGGGACCAAACAAGGTGGAATGCAGCCCCATCAAAAAAGTGCAGCCCAGCAAAATGGGTACTTGTACGTTGACGTTTTGGCTCATGAAGCCCCAGGCGGCAATCAGCATGATCACAATTTCAAGGTTTTTGACGAATCTAATCATGCGTGTTTTTTCAAACTTGTCGGTCAGTTGCCCACTGGTGGCAGAAAACAGCAAAAATGGCAAAATAAACAGCGCACCAATCGCTAGCCCAGCCATCGCAGATGGCAACCAACTGACGCTGAGTTGGTAAGTCACCATCACCGTAAAAGCAAACTTGAAGAGATTGTCATTGGCCGCCCCCGAAAACTGCGTCCAGAAGAAGGGCGCAAACCGGCGTTGCTTCAGAAGTGCGAACTGATTGGGGTGCTCATGCACGTTCGGTGGGGCGCTTAAGCTGCTGCTATCTAAAGTGGCATCAGAACTCATAAGGGGTCTCCGGTTTTTGATGTTTTGTTGTAAGTTGTGACGTTTACTTACATGCTTTTACATGATGAGCAGGATTTTGCCTTGCTTTTAAGCTCAATTTGTATCTTTCTCGTCTTGTTTGAAGTTTGACTGTCAAACATCAAAACATGCATTAATTTTGATACAAGATAGATAATTAAGACTTAAAGTATCGATAATCAATACTTATGACATCAAGGAATCGCCATGAGCACCAGCGCCGACCTCGTTCAAGCTATCAAAAAAGAACTCAAATCCGCCCAGATGACTTACGCAGATTTAGCCCAGGCTCTGCAGATGGCCGAGTCCAGCGTCAAGCGCATGCTGGCCAGGGGTGATATGCCTTTGTCACGCATTGACGCCATTTGTCGCGCACTCAAGCTCGACTTTGCCGAGCTGGCACGGCGTGTGGCCGATGCGCAGCCGCTGCTGGCACAGCTCACCGAGGTGCAGGAAAAAGCCGTCGTCGCCGACAAAAAACTCTTGTTGGCCGCCATCTGCGTGCTGTCGCAGTGGACGCTGGAACAAATGACGAGCAGCTACCGCCTGACCGAGGCCGAGTGCATTCAATACCTGGTTCAACTCGACCGCATTGGCATCATTGAGCTAAAAGCCTTGAACCGCTACCGGCTCAAGCTTGCCAAGACATTCTGCTGGCGAGCGCATGGCCCGGTGATGGATTACTTTCGCGACAATGCCTTGCTGGATTATTTTTCAGGCGGTTTTGACGGCGCTGGCGAAGGCCTGCTGCTGGTGCATGGCTCTATCAGCAAAAGTCTGGCGTCCTCCTTTTTTGAGCGGATGCAGCGCGTCGCACAAGACTTTGCGCAGCAGCACCAGACCGATCAAAAATTGGGAGACAAAAACCGCGAGGGCTACACCTTGTTGTTGGCGATGCGTAGTTGGGAATTTGAAGCGTTTGAAGCTTTGCGACGTAACCGTTGAAGACGCTTCAACTGCACCTCCAGCATCGCAGGAAGCACATCTGTAACCACATGTCCCACCTTTGAACTTAGCCGTAGCACAATAGCCTCATGCATCACCTACCGCACCTTTTACCGCCCTTCATCGCTCCTGCGCAATTCACCGACGCGGCCGCCGCGCTCGCGCAGGTGCAAACGATTTACAACA
>JAYURC010000147.1:0-15528 GCA_043756405.1 Polaromonas sp. | reverse complement strand
CGGACGCGGTTTGGGCAAAAACGCAGTTGCTGTTTGTCTGCTCGCCCGGCAATCCTGCAGGCGCAGTCATGACTCTGGCTGAATGGAAGTTACTTTTCGATTTGAGCGACCGCTACGGGTTTGTGATTGCTTCAGATGAGTGCTACAGCGAAATTTATTTCAGGGATGAGCCGCCGCTCGGCGGATTGGAGGCTGCGGCAAAGTTAGGCCGGCATGACTTTAAAAACCTGATTGCCATGACAAGCCTGTCCAAACGCAGCAACGTGCCGGGCTTGCGCAGCGGCTTTGTGGCCGGAGACGCAGCGCTGATCAAACCGTTTTTGCTGTACCGCACCTATCACGGCAGCGCCATGAGCCCTGTGGTGCAAGCGGCCAGCACCGCCGCCTGGGCCGATGAAGCACATGTCACTAGCAACCGCGGCCTGTACCGCGACAAGTTTGCACAGGTCACGCCGGCACTTAGTGCTGTGATGGACGTAGCGTTGCCCGATGCCGGGTTTTACTTGTGGGCCAAAGTGCCAGCAGCTTTTAATGGCGACGACGAAGCATTCTCGCGTGACTTGTTGGCTGCCTACAATGTCGTGGTGTTGCCCGGCAGCTATCTGGCACGCGACTTTAATGGCAGTAACCCGGGCGCAGGCCGTATCCGCATGGCCTTGGTGGCGCAAACCGCTGAATGCGTTGAAGCTGCGCAAAGAATCGTTCAATTTATCCAATTTAAAAACTGAAACCACAAAACTGAAAACGCAACATGACCACTGACAACACACAGCTCGAAGCCCTGATCAACTCAGCTTGGGAAGACCGAGCCAATCTGGCGGCAAAAACCGCACCGCAAGACATTCGGGACGCGGTCGACAACACCATCACCCAGCTTAACAACGGCAGCATTCGCGTTGCTACCCGCCAGGGTGTTGGCCAGTGGACAGTGCACCAGTGGATAAAAAAAGCCGTGTTGCTGAGCTTCAAGCTCAATGACAACGAACTCATGCGTGCGGGCGAGTTGGGGTTTTTTGACAAGGTTAAAACCAAGTTCAGCCACTTGAGCGAAGCTGAAATGCGTGAAACCGGCATTCGGGTAGTGCCGCCGGCTGTAGCGCGGCGCGGCAGTTACATCGCCAAAGGCGCGATTTTGATGCCAAGCTACGTGAATATTGGCGCCTATGTGGACGAAGGCACCATGGTCGACACCTGGGCGGCTGTCGGCTCGTGTGCGCAAATCGGCAAAAACGTGCATTTGTCAGGCGGCGTAGGCATAGGCGGCGTGCTGGAGCCGATGCAGGCCAACCCGACCATCATTGAAGACAACTGCTTTATTGGCGCGCGTTCTGAAGTGGTTGAGGGTGTGATCGTTGAAGAAAATTCGGTGCTGTCCATGGGCGTCTACATCGGCCAAAGTACCCCTATTTATGACCGCGAAGCAGACACGGTAAGCTATGGTCGCGTGCCAGCAGGCTCTGTGGTGGTGTCTGGCAACATGCCCAAATCGGGCGGTAAATATTCGCTCTATTGCGCCGTGATTGTGAAAAAAGTTGATGCCAAAACACGGGCAACCACCAGCCTGAATGACCTGCTCCGCGACTGAAAGATTCATCGACTCAAGGAGCAAGGCGATGAGCACGATGGAAAGAATTCTGCGCCTGATGGCAGATAAAAAAGCGTCCGATGTCTATTTGTCGGCGCACTCCCCAGCGTTGATCAAAATCAACGGCCAGGCAGTGCCCATCAACAGTCAGGTGTTGCCAGCGGACGCGCCACTGACGCTGCTGTCAGAGATTTTGCCGCCAGAGCGGATAGAAGCGCTTAAAGAGTTGGGCGAGTTGAACATGGCATTGCCGATGGCGGGTGTGGGTAATTTTCGCATCAGTGGCTTTAGGCAGCGTGGCAGTTATGCCGCAGTGATTCGTTACATACCAAACGACATACCGCCGCTTGAAAGCCTGAATGTGCCGCCCATCCTGGCCGATCTGATCATGGAAAAGCGCGGGCTGCTGTTGATGGTAGGCGCTACCGGGGCTGGCAAAAGCACCACACTGGCCGCCATGATGGACTTGCGCAACGCCACCACATTGGGCCACATCCTGACCATTGAAGACCCAGTGGAGTTTTTGTTCACCAACAAGAAGTCGGTTGTTAACCAGCGTGAAGTTGGCATTGACACCCAGTCGCTGCAGATCGCCCTGAAAAACGCTTTGCGGCAGGCACCGGATGTCATTTTGATTGGCGAAATCCGCGACCGTGAAACCATGTCTGCCGCCATTGCTTATGCTCAGTCTGGCCACCTGTGTCTGGCGACCATGCACGCCAATAACAGCTACCAGGCACTGAACCGGATTTTGAGTTTTTACCCAGTCGAGGTGCGCAACACCATGCTGGGCGACTTGGCAGCGGCGCTCAAGGCCATCGTGTCGCAACGCTTGCTGCGCACAGTAGCGGGGGGGCGCGCGCCAGCAGTTGAGGTAATGCTGAACACCAAACTGGTTTCTGAACTGATAGAAAAGGGTGACTTTTCTGGCGTGAAAGAAGCCATGGAAAAATCCATGGCTGAGGGCTCACAAACCTTTGAGCTCGATATTGCCAAAATGATTGTTGACAACATCGTGACCCGCAAAGAAGGACTGCTGCACGCCGACTCCCCCACCAACCTGATGTGGCGACTTGAAAACGACTTTCATGCAGCCGCGAAAGCCGCTGCCGAGATGCAAGAAGACCCGGATGACGAGCCCTCGTTTACCGAGATCATATTGGACGTGAAGCGTTGACGGGCGCAACCACAGTTATCGCGTTGATCGAAGACGCGGCCGCTCAACTGGAGGATGCCGGGTTAAGCCTGGCAAACGGCTTCGGCCAAGGCACGCTCAATGCGTTCGACGAAGCCGCGTGGCTGGTGCTGTGGCAACTTGGTTGGCCGCTTAATGATCTGGATTCAGCATCAAATCAGCTTGTAGCCCCGGAAAAAATTGCGCAAGTAGCTACTCTTTTAAGAGCGCGCATCACCACCCGCATGCCCATGGCTTATTTAACCAATGAGGCCTGGCTGCAAGGCGTGCCGTTTTATGTCGATGAGCGCGTGATTATTCCGCGGTCTTTTATTGCTGAATTGATTGTTGACGAAAGCATTGACCCGTGGTTGAGTAAAAACACCACACGGGTACTTGATTTATGCACAGGTAACGGCAGCCTGGCAGTGCTGGCCGCCATGGCTTACCCCGATGTGGCGATTGACGCAGCTGACATCAGCACAGACGCGCTGGCGGTTGCACGCATCAACGTTGACAAGCACGCCATGGACAAACGCATTACCCTGCTGGAGTCAGACGGCTTGAACGCCTGCACCGGCCCGTATGACCTGATTTTGTGCAATCCACCGTATGTCAATGCAGCAACCATGGCCGCTTTACCGGCTGAATTCAGGGCGGAACCTGCGATTGCCCTCGACGGCAATACTTCCAGCGGCACAGACGGCATGGACTTTATTCGGCAGCTGCTACTAACGGCGGCAGCGCATATGAGCGAAAATGCAGTGCTGGTGCTGGAAATTGGCAATGAACGGACAAATTTTGAACGTGCCTTTAAATGGCTGGAGCCGCTCTGGTTCGAGACAAGCGGTGGTCCAGACCAGGTGTTGCTTTTGACCAGGCAACAGTTGCAATAAATTTCTGATTTGCGATTTCTGGATGCAAATTGCGTCCCCCTTCAAGACTGTTTGAGAAATGATTACCCTTAAAAACGTGGTGCTGCGTCGCGGCGCTAAAGTGATTCTTGACAGCGCGTCTGTCAGCCTGAACCCTGGCGAAAACATTGGCCTGGTGGGGCGCAACGGCGCGGGCAAATCGTCGCTGTTTGCCATGCTGAACGGTACGCTGCATGAAGATGGCGGCGAGTTCTTCATCCCCAGCCAGTGGCGAATGGCGCAGGTTGCGCAGGACATGCCCGAAACCGAGCAAAGCGCTACCAGCTACGTGATTGAGGGCGATGTGGTGCTGCAGGCTGCGCAGCTTGAAGTTACTGCGAGTGAGGAAAGCGGCGACGGCGACCGCATGGCCCACGCCTACATGGAGTTGTACGATGCAGGCGCGCACGATGCTGAAGCACGCGCACAGGCGCTGATTTTGGGTTTGGGCTTTAAGGTGTCTGAGTTGGGCAACCCGGTTAACAGCTTTTCTGGCGGTTGGCGCATGCGCCTGCAACTGGCACGTGCGTTGATGTGCCCGTCTGATTTGCTGTTACTTGACGAACCCACGAACCACCTGGACCTGGACGCGCTGGTCTGGTTAGAAGCCTGGCTTAAACGCTACCAGGGCACGATGCTGGTTATCAGCCATGACCGGGAGTTTTTAGATGCCGTGACCAACGTGACTGTGCATATTGAAAGCGCCAAGCTGACCCGCTATGGCGGCAATTACAGCAAGTTTGAAGATTTGCGTGCTGAGCAAATGGCGTTGCAACAAGGCGCGTACTCAAAGCAGCAAGACAAAATTGCTCACTTGCAAAAATTTATTGCCCGGTTTAAGGCAAAAGCGAGTAAAGCCAAGCAGGCGCAGAGTCGCGTCAAGGCACTTGACCGCATGGAAAAAATCGCCCCACTGCTGGCCGAAGCGGACTTCACGTTTGAATTCAAAGAACCGGCCAACTTGCCGAACCCGATGCTGTCGATGCAAAACGCGTATTTCGGTTACCCGGCGCCTGAAGATGCGCCAGCGGGTACACCGCCCACCGTCATTGTGCAAAACGTCAGCAAATCAGTTCTGGCTGGCCAGCGCATCGGTATTTTGGGTGCCAACGGGCAAGGTAAATCGACACTGGTTAAAACCGTGGCGCGCGCCCTGGCACCTATTCAAGGAGACATGACCGAAGGCAAGGGCCTCAACATCGGCTACTTTGCGCAGCAAGAGCTGGACGTGCTTCACTTGAATGACAACCCGCTGGAACACATGATTCGGCTGGTCAAAGAAGTAACCGCCGCTGGCAAACTCGGCAACCAGCCCACGCGCGAACAAGATCTGCGCAGCTTTTTGGGCAACTTCAACTTTGGCGGCGACATGGTCAAGCAGGCCGTGGGCAGCATGAGCGGCGGTGAAAAAGCGCGGTTGGTGCTGTGCATGATTGTCTGGCAGCGCCCTAACCTGCTGCTGTTGGACGAGCCAACCAACCACCTCGACCTGGCCACCCGCGAAGCGCTTTCGATGGCACTTAATGAGTTTGAAGGCACCGTCATGCTGGTCAGCCACGACCGGGCGTTGCTGCGCGCTGTGTGCGACGAATTCTGGATGGTCAGCCAAGGCGGTGTCGCGCCCTTTGATGGCGACTTGGACGACTATCAAAAATATTTGCTCGACCATGCGAAGAAGATGCGGGAAGATGCCAAAAAAGCCAGCGCCGCACCCGCCCCCGCTGCTCCAGTTGCTATTAAAAAGGAAGCTATTAGCGCAAATATACAGGACGCTGTAAGCACTTCTGATACCAAAAAGAGCCAAAAATCAGCATCGAACAGTTCTGCCAAGCCGTTACGCAAAGAAATCGACAAGATTGATGGCAGCATGCAGACCTTGAACCTTGAAAAAGACGCTCTGCAAACCCAATTGACCCAAATTAGTACCGCTAAAGCACCTACCGAACTGGCTCAAATCGGCAAACGCCTGAAAGCGATTGATGCGGAACTAGGCTCGCTGGAAGAACGGTGGCTGGAGCTGAACGAGCAGATTGAAACCGCAGCAGCGTAAAGGACACTCCTAGAAATTCAGATTTTCGCGATGAAGTGCAAGGCACATTGAGCGCAGGACACCGCAATCTACTTCAGTCCATGAGGATTCCGAGCACCGCCGAATGCCACGCGTTCGCTGACGCTCAGTGCGGCAATTCGCCCGAAAAATGAATTTATAGAAACGCCCTAAAGTTATTGCAAAGGAGATCCGAGCATGCCCACCGCTTTAAACATGGCTTTAGATGACGTTGCCATGCAGGATGCTGTCAAACGCAGCCGCAAAATGCTGCACAAACGCGCCCTGTTGGCGGGCGCTGTCAGCGCTGTGCCCATACCTGGCCTGGACTGGGCAGTTGACGCAGCCATGCTGTCAAAAATAATTCCTGAGATCAACAAAGAGTTTGGCTTGACACCTCAGCAGCTTGACAGCCTGAATCCGAAAAAACGTGAGCAGGTGCAAAAAGCCGTGACCATGGTCGGCTCCGTGCTGATAGGCAAGCTCATCAGCAAAGATCTGGTTATAGCAGCCGCCACAAAAATCGGCATGCGCCTGACCACCAAACAACTGGCCAAATATGTACCGTTTGCAGGTCAAATTGTCGCTGCCACTGTTGGCTACGCAGCCATACGCTATCTGGGTGAGGAGCACATGAAAGACTGCATACGGGTCGCACAAAAAGCTGAACTGGATGTGCCGAAGTTAGAGTACTCCCGTTAAATAGCGCCCTATAAATAGCGCCCTATTTATAACGCCCTATAAATAACGCCGATTAAAAACCAAAAAAGCGCCTGATGTTGAGTCAGGCGCTTTTGAAATTCTGGTGGGACCTGCGGGGGTCGAACCCACGACAAACGGATTAAAAGTCCGCTGCTCTACCAACTGAGCTAAGGTCCCAAGCTTGGCTACCGTTGTAAGCAGCCAAGCCTCAGATTATAGCGCGGATTTTGACGGCTTTGCAAATGGTTGGCTTGCAATTTTGTCTAGCAGCCAGCCAGCAGCGCAAATACCGAATGTCGCAGTGACGCTGACCACAGAGCCGTAGCCATGGCAACTCAAGTTGTTGTCGGTTGGCGTGTCGCCCGTACTTGCTACAGGTTGTGCAACTGATTCGCGACTAAAAACACAGTTCACGCCGATCTTGCCCTGCCGGGCAGCGACGTGCTCTTTTCGCAGCCGGTAGCGCACCTGCGCCAGCAACGGGTCGTGCGTGGTCAACGCAATGTCATCAATCTCCACCTTGTGCGCGTGACGCTTGCCACCTGCCGCTCCTACAGTGATGAAATTGACCTTGTTTTGCAGAGACCAAGCTGCCATGGCAGTTTTGGCTTTAACCTGGTCACAAGCATCGAGGACTGAAACTTCAAGGTTCAGATCCAGCCCAGCCTCAACCCCAATAATTTTCGGCCAGTTTTCAGCATCTACAAACTCTTCCACGCAATGCACATCGCAGCTGGGGTTGATGTCAAGGATACGCGCACGCATGGCCGCTGCTTTGGACTGACCCAACGTGGTGCCCAGTGCATGGATCTGGCGGTTGATGTTGGACTCGGCAATATGGTCGAGGTCAATCAGCGTCAGGCGTGCCACACCACTACGCGCCAGCGCTTCTGCAGCCCACGAGCCTACGCCACCTATACCTACTACCACAACATGAGCAGCCCGAATTTTTGCAGCACCTTCTGCACCGTAAAGGCGCGCCAGGCCACCAAAACGGCGCTGCAGATCAGCAGGCTCAAGCACTAGATGCTTTGTTCCAGGCGCCAGATTTGGTACCTTAGCGCAATAACTGCACCGATAACAATGGCTGCTACAGCAACAAAACTGGTAGCGCTCAAGGTAGAAAGGCCCGACAAACCTTGCCCAACCGTGCAGCCCATGGCCATCACACCGCCCACGCCCATCAGTACTGCACCGACAAGATGGTTGGCGGTATCTTCGGCATCGCGAAAGCCTTCCCAGCGAAAACTGCGGCTTGCCAAGGCATACACAGCTGACCCCACCACCACGCCAAACACCGAGACAATGCCGATCGTCAGCACCTTGGCCTTGTCACTGAAAAACATGATCCAGTCAATGGTGTAGGCCACAGGCGATACAAAGCTCAAAGCCTCAATACGCCCGGAATTGGTCGCCAAGAACGCTTCTAGCAGCGTTTCTGGATGCTCGGCTACATAGCCTAAGTGTCCACTGATCCACCACATGGCAGCGATCAACGCGCCCAAACCAAAACCTGCGAGAAGATTGTCGGCACGCGCAAAATCACGACCCAGCAACCCCCAGACGATCAAACCCAAGCCAATCATCAACGCCAAAATAAGCCCTGCGTTTGCGCTGCTCATGCCAGTTGCCAGGCTTAGCCAATTTGGCAGCGCCGCATTGGTCGTGAAGTCAATCGCAATTCGATCAACCGTCGCCACCCGTACAACGGCAGTCATGCCCTTGAGCGTGGCAAATGCTGCAACGCCCATCACGACGAAAACGACGACCGATTTCAAGTTACCGCCACCAATACGTACCAAAGTTTTACTGCCGCAGCCTGAAGCCAGCACCATGCCAAAACCAAAAAGCACCCCCCCAGCCAATGCAGATAACCAGATAAATCGGTTGGATGCGTAAAGCGTTTTGGCGGGGTCAATCAGTCCGGTTGCAGCCAGCGTGTAAAATCCGATCATCGCTACGCCAACTGCCAGGGCCCACTGACGCATACGCGTCCAGTCGCTCATGTTGACAATGTCGCTGATTGCACCCATGGTGCAGAAATGCGTGCGTTGCGCAATGGCACCAAACAATACAGAAGCGATGAATGCGGCCCACAAAACTTGTGAAGTAAGAGCCTTGAGTGTTGAAATATCCATACCCTGATTTTAAGGGCATGGAAAATTAGCCTTAAGCGCTATTTCAGCTTGGTCAAGCGGTCTTTAGCAACGGACGCTGCTTCAGACTGCGGGTAAACCTTGACCAAATCTTCAAGCGTTTTACGTGCCGATTTGACGTCTTTTAACTCGACCTGGCAATTAGCAATAGACAGTGCAGCTTCTGGCGAACGAATATGGTCGGGAGCTAACGCAACGACAGACTTGAAGTTAATGATGGCTTCACGGTAAGCCTTTAACGCGTATTGAGAATTAGCCAGCCAGAACAAGGCAGACGGGCGGTGCCCACCGTCGGGATACCGTTTGATGAAATCCAGAAAAGCCGTCTGCGCGGGCGCAAACTCACCTTTTCGCAATGTGGCCAGCGCTGCATCAAAGTCACGAATTTCAGCCGGGCTGGCGACAAACTCCTTGCCATCAACCGTCACTTTTGACGGTTCAAATTTGCGCAGTCTTTCTTCAACGCCCTGGCTGATATCTTTTTGTTTGCGCTGCACTTCAGCAACGTCCCGTGCCAGCTGTTCGTCTTGTCCGCGCATTTTTGAGATCTCGGCACGCAAAACTTCCAGCTGATTAGACAGGTCAAGAATACTGCGGCGCAACTGGGCATTGTCGTCATTGGCTTTTTTCAGCTCTTCCACATTGCGCTGTTGTTGCACATCTACCTTTTGCCGAAGCTCCAGGATGGCTTTACGCGCCTCATCGTCGTCAAACAAGGCGTGCGAATTAAAGGCCAACAGACCCAATATTACAAATGCAAAATAACTGCGTACTGATCTTGAAAAGTTCATAAGGTGGCGAGTATTTTTGATCAACGGTATGTCAACTCAGCCCTGCGATTTTTGGCCAAAGACGCTTCGTCTGAGCCCGCCGCAGCAGGTTTTTCTTTACCAAAGCTGACGGCTTCTACTTGCCCATCGGTAACGCCCAACAAACCCATCGCACGCCGAACCGCTTCAGCCCTTTTTTGACCCAAGGCGAGGTTGTATTCACGTCCGCCACGTTCATCTGTGTGACCTTCAATCGCCATTTTGCGAGTCTTGTTGGCTGCCATAAATTTGGCATGTGCTTCAACAGCGCCCTGAAACTCTGGTTTTAAGGTAAAGCTGTCGTAATCAAAATAAATAACTTTTGCAATGCCTACAGGTCCACTGATGGCTGCGCTGTTGGCCATGATCTCTACAGGCGCGACACCGCCGGAAGCAGAACCACCGGCATTTGGCTGAGCAGCGACAGGGGTTGCCGTACGACTTTCAACAGGAACCTCATCGAGTTTGACGTTTGAGCCGCACGCTGAAAGCAGTACAGCCAGTGCAACGAGCGAAACAACGGATAAAAAATTGCGCTTCATAGACAGCCTTCAAGAAAATGACAAATAAAGATTTCAGTGTGACTTGGACAAGTGCACGAGCTTGTAGGTTGACGAGCCGATTCTGCTTGTCTTCAACGCGAAAAAGGGCCCCAATCCGGCTCACGAATATCGCCACTTGAGCCAGCCAGACGCGACTTGATTTTCCCGTCCAGGGTGGTCGTCATCAATGCTTCACTACCCTGCTGCAGGGTTGCATAAACAATCAGGCGGCTATCAGGTGAAAAACTTGGACTTTCGTCAGCACTGGTATCGCTGATTTGGCTAACGACACCACCGGCAAGCTCCATCACTTGCAACTTAAAAGCGCCACCAACGCGGGAAATATAAGCCAAATATTTACCGTCAGGACTTAAAGCTGGCGATATGTTGTAGCTACCTGTAAACGTCACCCGCTCTATATTGCCGCCTGCAACGCCCATGCGATAAATTTGTGGCGCCCCACCGCGGTCACTGACGAAGTAGATGCTTTTCCCGTCGGGTGAAAAGGCGGGTTCGGTGTCAATGCTGGGGGACTGTGTCAGTCGGCGCGGCTCACCGCCGTTGGCATCCATGATGTACAGCTGAGAGCCGCCATCGCGACTCAGCGTTGCAGCGATTTGCCGACCATCGGTGGACCATGCAGGTGCACTGTTCGAGCCTCTGAAGTTCGCCAGCAAACGCCGCTTGCCGCTCACAACATCATGCGCATAGATAACGGGCTTGCGCGACTCAAAGGATACATAGGCCAGCTGCGCACCGTTGGGAGACCATGCAGGTGAAATGATAGGCTCAGGGCTGGCAAGCGCAGATTGCGCATTTTCACCATCAGCATCGGCTACCCACAACGTGTAGCGCTGACTGCGTTTGGTGACGTAGGCGATACGCGTAGAAAAAATACCTTTTTCGCCCGTTAGTTTTTCATAGACAAAATCCGAAAAACGATGCGCTGCCAAGCGAAGGTCTGCCGCTGTTACTGCGAAGCTTTGACCACCCAAATCCTGGCCGCGTACAACATCCCATAACCGCAGCCGAACATCAAAACGTCCATCAGCCAGCTGAGTCACGCTGCCAGTCACCAGCGAATCAGCTCCTTTTTGCTTCCATGCATTCAGCTCGGGGCTTGTGCTTTCATCCAGCACAGCACCCGTTGTGTCAACTAAGCGGAAAACGCCACTGCGCTCCAGGTCGGCCTTGATGATGGCAGCTATTTTTTGCGGTGCTTGCGCCTCGCCGCGAAAAGTTGCAACCGCAATTGGCATTTGCGTCAGCCCGACGCCAGAAACCTCTACGCGGAACTGGGCCAGCGCCTGACCGGCGCCGTTGGCAAGCAAACCAGCGCCGACCACTAATTGGAGCGCCGCTCGACGCTTAATCAAGTCATGGGGAAACAAACTATTTTTCATGTCGACGTCCTAAACAATACAACTCGAAATATTTGCCAAAAGCTGCTTGAGCCTGCATGGTACAGACAGCAAAGCCCATGGCACCGTCCAAAAAACCCAACTGAAACACATAGCTACGCACAAACGCGGTGATGGCTGACAAGGCCGCTCGGACGATGGTGGTTTTCTGGCCCTGAGCGTGGCGCTGGCGCGCCCAATCCTGGCTGTAGCGTTGCAGCTTGCGCCAGTAGTGTTCAGGCGTCGGGTAACTGTAGTGAAGCAGGGAATGCTTCAAGCGGACGACCTGGGTGGCGGGGCTTGCCAGCAAGAGCTTTTCATGGACCAGATCATCGCTAAACCGGGCTTCGCCGCGCTTGAAAATCCGCAGTACATAGTCTGGCGTCCATCCACAATGACGAATCCAGACGCCACAAAACTGGGTCAGGCGGGGCAATGCGAAAGCAACCGAAACGCAAGTTGAAGATGCCTGCAACAAGTGCGCCTGAATTTCCTGAACCAATTCGGGGGGCAAGCGTTCGTCGGCATCGATGGCCAGCACCCAGTCAGATGTGGCGGACGCAAGCACGCGGTTTTTCTGGACGCCAAAACCCTGCCAGTCCGAACTGACACTGACGCTGGCACCCAAATAACGCGCTATTTGCACCGTTTCATCGCTGCTGCCCGAGTCTAAAACCATGACTTCATCGGCAAATGCAACTGATTGCAGGCATGCCTTAATGTTGCGCGCTTCGTTGTGAGTGATGAGGATAACGGACAAGCTTGCCAACAAATACCTTCAGGACGATAAAGAAGAAATAGATTTTTGGAGGGCGGCTCCAACGTCTTGACGAGACATCAGACAAGCATAGCAGAGCCTCTTCTGTCGTTGGAAACCACCTCGTACATCGCTGATAATCGCGTTAATTTTCTTGACACACCTTCCTCTCAACTTGTTCAAAAAGAGCTACAACCTCCGTCTTGTCATCGTCTGCCTGGCAGCGGCTTCGGTGGGTCTGTCCATGGCCATCATCAGCATTGCCAAATTGCTGCTGATCCTCTGCGGTTTGGTGGCTTTGCTGTGGAACCAACGCCCCCTGGGTGCCACTAGCTCCTTGGCAAACATCTGGACGCCTAGGGTTGTGCTTGCGCTGATTGCTACGCTTGCACTGAGCTTGTGGTGGAGCATCGCGCCTCAGGAAACGGCGCTGGGCGCTTTGGTCAAATATGGCAAATTGCTGACGATTCCACTGATGGTGTTTCTCATCCGCGACAGACGCGAAGCCATGTACGCACTGGGGGCGTTCACGCTGGCGCAGCTATTTTTGCTGACCAGCTCATGGATGCTGTTTGCGCAATGGCCTGTCCCTTGGGCAAGTTCCAACATGGCGCTCACCCACTACGCGGTTTTTTCAAGCTATCTTGACCAGTCCATCATCAGCGCAGTGTTTGCCGCTTTTTGCTGGCATTTCCGTGGCCAGGTTCCAGGCCGATTTGGCCGGCATCTGGCCGTGCTGACGGCATTGACTGCGCTAGGCTTGGTGTTTTTTGTCATGCAAGGCCGCAGCGGCCATGTTGTGGCTATCGCCCTACTCTCGGTGGCTATCATGTGGGAGTTACCGAAGCGCTACCGAGGCGCCATCGTTCTGCTGCCCGTGGTTTTGGTCATGGTTCTGGCCGCCAGCTCCAGCAAGCTCCGCGACAGATTGAGTCTGATCAAGACCGAGGTACAGGCCTACTCGGCCCACGAAGAACAGGTTACCTCTTCAGGTCAACGACTCAATTATTGGAAGCGATCGCTCCAGAGCATGAGCCAGAACCCACTGGCTGGCACTGGCGTGGGCAGTTGGGGCCTTGAGTACAACCGGCTCGAACGTGAGCGAAATCCAACCCATCAAGACGCTGCGGGCGGCAAGGGTAACCCGCACCAAGAATATCTGCTCCTTGGCGTGCAATTGGGCATCCCTGGCATATTGCTGTTGTTGTGCTTGATGCTTGCGTTGTTGCGGGACAGCACCCAATTAAGCGGACCGTACGCACGAGCCACGCAATCGACACTGCTGGCGCTGGCAATCGCCTGCCTGCTGAACTCTTCTATTTACGATGCTCAAATTGGTGACTTCTTCTGCATCCTGATTGGCCTGCTGTTGGCTGCAGGACTTGCCAACAATTCAACGCCTGCCCTCGCTAACGCGCAACCCGCGCTTGTAACGTGACGCATTCGAGCCAATCAGCCAGCACCGGCTCAGCGGTTAAACGTACCATCAGGCAAAGATTCGCTCGAGTCTGGCCCTATTTCAGCGGTTCCCGCGCAGGGTGGGCACTGGCCATAGGGGCCACCATAGCCGCATCGGCGACCGAACCGCTCGTACCCGCCCTGCTAAAGCCACTTTTGGACCGCGGCTTTCAGCAAGGTGCACTGGAACTCTGGCTGGTCCCGATGTCGCTGATATTGCTGTTCTCCGTACGCGGGATTGCCGGCTTTGTGGCGCAGTACGCCCTGGCCAAGGTAACCAATGAAGGGCTTCAGGCCTTGCGACGGGCCATGTTCGGCAAGCTGCTGAGCGCGCGGTTGTCTCTGTTTGCAGACCAGTCCTCCAGTGCTATCGCCAACACGGTGGTCTACGAGGTGTCGAACGGCTCGTCGATGATGATCAATGCGGTCATGAAGCTGGCGCGAGATATTCTGACCTTAATAGCTCTGGTCGCCTACTTGCTCTTCCTGAACTGGAAGCTGATGTTGATCGTCTCGCTGCTGTTTCCTGCCGTTGCTGTGGTGATTCAGTTGCTGACAAAACGCCTGTATCGCCTGACCCGCGAAAGTCAAACCGCCACAGACAATCTGGCCTATGTCGTAGAAGAAAACGTACTCGCCCATAGAGACGTTCGACTGCAGGGGGCGCAAACGGGACAGGCCACGCGGTTTGAGGCGTTGAGTCACACGCTACGCAGGCTTTCCATGAAATCCACCGTGGCTTATGCGGGCATGAGCGCCATCACCCAGATCTTGTCCGCGATGGCCTTGTCGGCTGTGATCTCCATCGCGCTGCTGCAGGGCGCGGAAAATACCACCACCGTGGGCGGATTCGTGGCCTTTGTGACGGCCATGCTGCTACTGATTACACCCATCAAAAGTCTTTCCGACGGGGTAACGCCCATCACGCGCGGGCTGGCAGCCCTGGAGCGTGGGCTGGACCTTGTGGATCTGATAGATGACGAAAGCAGTGCCAGCTTTAGCCAAGACAGGGTAGCCGGGGATATCGAGTTTTCAAATGTCAGCGTGCAGTACAAAACGGACGCAGCACCTGCTCTGGATGCGTTTAATTTGCACATTCGAGCTGGTGAAACGGTCGCATTGATCGGTGCCTCTGGGTCGGGCAAAACAACGCTGGCGAGTCTGCTGCCGCGTTTTGTCGACTACAACGCCGGGAGCATCCGCCTAGATGGAACCGAGTTGCGGGATTGGAACCTGCCGTCGTTGCGCTCGCAGTTTGCCTTTGTCAGCCAGCATGTGGTGATGTTTAACGACAGCATGGCATTCAATGTCGCATTGGGCCAGACATTGGACCGGGAAGAAGTCATTCGCTGCCTGGCTGCCGCCAACCTGGGGCAACTGCTCGAAGAGTTGCCGCACGGCATAGATACCGTGCTAGGGCACAACGCCATGCAGTTGTCAGGTGGCCAGCGCCAGCGGCTGGCCATTGCGCGGGCGCTCTACAAAGATGCGCCGATTCTGATTCTTGATGAAGCAACGTCGGCCCTGGACACAGAATCAGAAAAAGCGGTTCAGGAAGCGATCCAACGGATATCAAAGGGCCGCACCTCATTGATCATCGCCCACCGTTTGTCCACTATCCAACATGCCGACCGAATCGTTGTGATGAATGCCGGCCGACTGGTGGAGCAAGGCAGCCACGCGGAGCTGCTTGAACTCAACGGTGCTTATGCACACCTGTACCAGCTGGGTTTCAAAAACCCGTCTTAGTCATCGTCCTTCCGAAAGTTTTCTTCATGGCAGTTTCCATCAGCGGTTTTACTTTTATTCGCAACGGTGTCGGTCTTGGCTTTCCTTTTGAGGCATCCATCCGATCGCTGCTACCGCTGGTCGAGGAATTTATCGTGGCCGTGGGTAAAGGCGAGGATGACACCCTGGAGCGTATCAAAGCCATAGGCGACCCAAAGATCCGCATCATCGAAACCGTGTGGAACGAGCGCATGGC
>JAYURC010000146.1:0-15564 GCA_043756405.1 Polaromonas sp. | reverse complement strand
GCCTTCTGACGTTCAACGTCCCGTATCTACGGCGCTTGAAAACAACCTGACCACCCAGCTCGGCAAAGATGTGGCCGCCCGCGCCGCAGCGGCCAATACGCGAAATGACTCGGGCTTTGCGCTGGTGGGCAGTGCCGAGCTGGCCTTTACCAGCCGGATGACGCTGATCAAGGCGGCTGAAAAAACGCTTGATTTACAGTACTACGCCATTCACGCTGACGACACCACCGAGCGCATGTTTGCGGCATTGCGTGAGGCCGCTGCGCGCGGTGTGCGGGTGCGCATCTTGCTGGATGACTTCAATACAGCTGGCAAAGATGCCCAGGTGCTCAAGCTGGCGTTTGAAAAAAACATTGAAATGCGGCTCTTTAACCCACTGCCAAGCAACCGTTCTTCAGCCATGTGGCGCATCGTCAGCTCCTTAAGCGACGCCGCGCGCCTGCAGCGGCGTATGCACAACAAAATTTTTGTCGCCGACAACGCCGTGGCGATTACCGGAGGCCGCAACCTGGGCGATACCTATTTTGGCCAGAGCGATGGCGTGAATTTTGTAGACATTGACGTGCTGGCCGCTGGGCGCATTGCCCGGGACTTGTCGCGCAGTTTTGATCAGTACTGGAACAACCCGCTGGCCTACCCAGTGCAGTCGCTGATGACGGCCAAAGACCTGGAAAGGCTCAAACCAGCACCCGCAGCGTCGTCTGCATACGGTGGTGAAAGCCCTTCGGCGTCTGCACAATCGGCCACGCCCAGTGACACCCTCAACAAAATAACGGTGACACGGGTAGCTGTCAACCCCGCGGGCTTGACCACCACCATGGCGGCGCTGCCTGACGCGACCGACTTGCGGCTGCTGAGCTGGACCTGGGCGGCAGCCACCATGCTGGTGGACAAACCATCAAAAATCGCTGAAGACGCAGACACCACTGAGGCATCTAACGACACAGCAGTAGATGGCTTGCTCACCCTGATGTCCAGCGCAAAATCTGACTTGCTGGTGGTGTCACCCTACTTTGTGCCCGGCCCTGACATGATGCGGCAGTTTGCGGCCATTCGCAAAAGCGGCGTGCGGATACGGGTGCTGACCAACTCGCTGGCATCCAACGACGCGGTGGCGGCCCATGCGGGTTACGCCAGATATCGTGAAGGGCTGATTGCCATGGGCGTTGAAATCTATGAAATGCGCGCCGAGCAACGCGGCACGCTGACCAGTTTTGGCAGTGGTTCAGGTTCGGGGGGTGGCTCGGGTGGTGCGTCACGCGCCAGCCTGCACGCCAAAGCAGTGGTGGTTGACAACCGCCTGCTGGTGGTGGGCTCAATGAATCTGGATTTGCGCTCAAAACTGCAAAACAGCGAAGTCGCCATCGTTGTCCGCAACCGCAAGCTGGCCGCAGAGGCCACGGCACTGATCGAACCCGGCATGCTTCAGAGCGCTTACCGGGTAGAACTCAGAGACGGCCAGTTGATCTGGCGCGCCCCAGCAGGCTCTGGCATAGCTGACTCAACCAGTGAGCCGGATGCCAGTATTGGCTTAAAACTGATGGTGCGCATGATTGCGCCGTTTGCACCGGATGAGATGCTTTGATGGGTCAAAACATTCGGGTTAGTACTTTTGGGGCCGCGTTAGGCATCATTTAGGCCTAAAACCCAATCAATATAAGCGCAAGCAGCTATTATTTTAATAGCGCTTGCAGTGGCTCTTTACCCCTGACTTAAGCAGCTTTTTTGTTGTACGCACTGCACCAGGCTTTGCCAAGTACTTGCTTGCCTGAGAACAGCGGGCAGCCACCTTGTTCTGCGGCACCGCCTTGGTACAACGAACAATTTGAGCAAAGCTGACCATCCGCATATTTAGGGAATTTGGCTTTGTCAGCCTTGGCGGCAACGGCAACATAGCCCAGCGCGGCGGCTTGGGCGTCTTTTTCATCAACCAGCGGGCCGGTTGCTGCGCTTACGGCGGGTGCAGCCGGGGCTTGCGCGACTGGCGCTGGGGTGGGTGCCGGTGCCGGGGTAGCCGCTGGGGCAGGCGCGGGCGCAGCAACTTCAGCAGGTTTTTTATCGCCGCATGCTGCCAGCAGCACTGTTGCGCCAGTGGCGGCCATCAGCGGGATGGCGGGAATGCTTTGAATTAATAGGCGGCGAGTGGTCATAAAATTCCTTTGGCGATGGCTGGTTGGAAGAACAAAGGGTGAATACTAGCGTGCTTTGACGCCAGTGTCCGGTTGCAGTGCGGTATCACCCTCAAAGTCATCAAATGCGCAGGTTTTTGCTGACATGCGTTTGCGGGTCGTCACGGCCACAAACGCTGTTTGGCAGCCGAGATTGATTGTGGCCAGGCAAGTGCCACATTTTTGGTTGCGGGTGAGCGGCTGATTTACTGAGCCTGAAAACCGCTCGCCTTGATAATTTTGGCCAAGGTTTGTGCATAGGCCTGCTCCCGGCTGGCCAACTGGGCCGGCGGCATGTAGCCAACTGTCAAACCCATGGCGGTCAATTTTTCTTTGCCGCCCGGCATGGCGACCACATTGGCTATAGCGTCGAAGACCCGGTCAATCACGGCTTTCGGGCTGCTGGCTGGTGCGAATATGCCGTAATACGGCACGCCTTCAAAACCGGCCAAACCCAATTCGGCAAAGGTCGGCACGTCAGGCAGTGCAGCCTGGCGCGTATTGCCCAACACTGCCACCACGCGCACCTTGCCTGCTGTGTGCTTTTCAATAAAGTCGGGCACTGACGCGACACCTGCGCCAATCTGGCTGCCCAGCATGTCGGCCATCAAAGGCGCGCTGCCCTGGCACGGTGCTGCGGCCAGGTCAGGTTTGTATTTTTCAGCAATGGCCTTGACCAAAAACTCTGGCACCGAGGCGGGCGCCAATGCGGTGACGAACGTGGCGAAGCCTGCAACCGCCACAAAGCCTTTGGCAGGCTCAAAGGCGGGGGTTTTGACCACTAGCGGCAACATTGAAATGGTGTGGTCTTGACTTAAAAAAAAGCACCGAACCATCGGCTGGCGCAATCTTTAAAGCCCGCGCTGCAATTTGCCCATCGGCACCGGCCTCCGTCATGTGTCAAAAATCGTATGCCTATGTAGTTTGCATACGTCGCTCGAGGCATATTGCAGCAAAAAAGAATTTCAACCGGGCGAAATCGTAGCTACTTTTGCGGCTCGTCCATCAGTGGTGCCGGGTCTGATGCGTAGGCGCGGCTGCCGGCCTGAATGGCGCTGTCTTTTGGCCAAACGCCTCAAACTCAGCCAGCTCTTCAGGGGTAATGACCTCAACGTTTTCAAGGTAGCCTCGGGGTCGGCTGGCGGTGCTGGGCCCGAGTTCGGCTGCTTTTGAAGTTTTGGGCCAGCTGGCAACACTCACATCAAGTGTTTCGTTAGACCGCCAGTAAACACCCCGCACCTGCAGGCCGTATTTGATTTCCGCGTTTTTTATCAGCAAAGCCGCTGTTTGCGTCAAGCTGACACTCTGGCCCGCCAGGCTGTCCATGAAGGTCGGCGACATGTCGAGCATGACAATAAAACAGTGACCGCGTTTGTCTGTGCGCATGACCTTGAAACGATAGCTATTGGCGGCGATAAAGCGGCTTTGCAGGCTGGTACGAATGGTCTCAAACAGCAGCTCACGCCTGAATGCCATACGTTCATTGAGGTTCATCTTGACGGGCATGGTCTCAGGGCCTTGCACACCGCTCAAGTGATGGTCTTGCGCCTGCAGTTCATCTTGGGCATTGACGTCAGCCTTGCTGGCCTGACATGCGCGGGTTGTGGAGAAAAAATCTTTGAATAGCGGCATGTAGAAATGTTACAAAATCCAACAACTTATGGACCAGATACATCATAGCCACGCTGCTTGACTTTGTCTGTCTCGTCAGTATTTGTCCGAGATTGTCCATTAGGCGGCCCTTCGGGCCTACGCTTGCCAGGTATTGGTTGTTAACCGTATCGAAGCTTCATCGCCAAAATGGCAGACGCGAGCAACAGCGTGATGCTGTTGGCAATCATCAATGGCCACGACTGCATCAATACGCCAAACAGCAGCCACAGCGCTACGCCCACGGTAAACACGCTGTACATGCCCAATGAGATACCCGTGACATCACGGGTTTTAAAAGTCTGCCAAGCTTGTGGAACAAAGCTGGCGGTTGTCAGCACCGCTGCAACCGAGCCAATCACATCGATCCAGATTGGCGTCATTTGGAGCCTTCTTTGACTGCCCAATCAATCAACGCCTCAAGCGCAGGCCGGGCGGCTGCGGCATTGGGGTGGTTGATCACGCTGACCACCACCAGGCGTTTGCCGCTGGGCGTGTGCACGTAGCCAGCCAAGGCCGTTGCATCACGCAGACTACCGGTTTTTAAATGCGCCCAGCCTTGGGACACTTTGGACCTGCTGCGGCGCAGCGTACCGTCAACGCCGGTAATGGGCAGCGACGCCATGAGCTCCGGCATGGCACCTGAGGCATAGGCGGTTTGCAGCATGCGGGCCAGCGCCTGCGGCGTGATGCGCTCCTGGCGCGACAAGCCAGAGCCGTTGTCGAGCACGGGCGAGTCTTGCGCACCAAAGCGCTCACGCCACCAGGTTTGCAGCACACTGCGTGAGGCATCCAGGCTGGCCGGGGCCGGGGGCGTGCTTGAGGCCAGGCTCAGGCTTAAAAACAGTTGCTGCGCCATCACGTTGTTGCTGAATTTGTTGATGTCGCGGATCACTTCAGCCAAAGATGGCGACGTCATTTCAAACACAGGCCTTGCGTTGGCGGGGGCGCGGCCATCGCGCACTCGGCCGCCCAGCTTGCCACCCATCTCGGCCCATAGGCCAGCAATGGCCCGCTCGGCGTAGCTGGCTGGGTCGGCATAAGCCACGGGCCAGACTTTTTCGCCGCACCCGGCCGGGTAGCTGCCTTTGAAACTGATGCGAAAAGGATCACTAAAATCAGCCTGCAGGGCGCTTCGGTAATCGCCACAGTCAGCCAGTGTTGCGGCGGTTTTGCCTGCTGCTAATGGTACCGAGCCTTGCATTTGCACATTGGCCAGTGGCGGCTCAAAACTCACGCTGGCCACACCCGCGCCCGGGTTAGGTACAAAGGTCATCACCACCGACTTGAAGTTGATGAGCAGCGCATCTGGCGCGGCGTTGTAAGGCCGCAACGGCTCGCCGTCAAAGTCAGCCGGGTTTTGCGGGGCGACAGAAAAGGCGCTATGGTCCAGCAAAATGTCGCCCGTAATGGTTTTAATGCCCAGCCCCTGCACGCGCCTGAGCAACAGCCACAGCCGCTCTTGCACCAGCTTGGGGTCGCCCTTGCCTTGAATAACAAGGTTGCCGGTCAGCACGCCATCTTTGATGCTGCCATCAGCAAACACGGGCGTGGGCCAGGTGTAGGCCGGGCCCAGCAGCTCCAGCCCCGCGTAAGTGGTTACCAGCTTCATGACCGACGCCGGGTTAACTGACACGTTGGCGCGGTAGCTTAAAAGCGGGTTTGCCTTGCCGTTGGCAAGCGGGGCCGCCTCAACCACGATGGCGGCCAGCGCCTCACGCGGCACTTTGGCCCGGGCCAGTGCCGCCTCAACTTCTGGCGGCAGGGTCTGGGCGCTGCAAAGCGCGCTTGCAAAGAGCAAACAGATCGTGGCGAAATGAGTTTTTAGCGATGTTGGGGTAACGACAGTAGGCATGACCAGATTATCTGGTGAGCCAATGGCCGTGCTAGACACCTGCAAATAATTTGAAAGAACGGCTGTGCGGCGCTGTAGCTTTAATGGCTGCCAAAAAAAATAACTGACTATGTTGGGATGGCGCTGCCAGATTTCACAACCTTGATTGGAATGGCCTTGAACGATGGGCAGCCGTAGACGGCAATGCTCTCTTCATCAAGCGGATAGCTGCCGCAAGTGGTGAGCCGCCAAAACCAGTTGTCATAAATCGAGCATTGCGACGTCATGTCATCGCTCCACGCCAGAAAGACGCAACTGCGGTCAACGCAGCACAGACCGCAATGGGTACAACTGCCGTGAATGGATTCGGCCTGTTTTTCTGGAGCGCTTAATTTGCGCTGCAGGTTGCGCGAAATGACCCGGGTTCGCTTGAGCGCCTTGAGGCACTGGGCGGAGCGGGCGACCGAGCTGCGGTATTGCAATAGGTAGCTCAAACGCCCGGACAGGACGGTGCACATCAGTGGCGACAGCGGCAAAAGCACTGTCATGACACCCAGAGTCAAGGCTTCGGCGCTGACAGCCAAAAATGGGGTCGAAAAAATGCGCATGAAGATGCTCCAGGAGGGTTCAGGGTGGCCCGGTCAACGGCTTAAAGTCACTCGGTGGGGCGCTGTAGTGAGTTTGGGCAACAGCCTTGGCGAGCGGGGAGTTTGGGTTATTCTGATGCTTCTGGCTGTAGGCCAATGAAGTTATCAAATTAGAACATCCGCCGCAGGCGCTGTAGTTTGGCTGCTTGAAGTGATGGATTTTGCTATATCTTTAATAGCTGTTTGCGCACGTATTCATTCAATAAAACCTCGATTTAATGCTCCTATCTGGCACATTTCCAGCTAATTATCTGGCTTTCGACACGTCCACCGATGTGATGTCTATTGCGCTGACAGATGGCGCGCGCACATGGCAACACGTCGGCCCCGGCGGGGCCAAGGCGTCGAGCACGATGATCCCGGCGATTGTGGCGCTGCTGGCTGAGGCCGGCATGGGGCTCGGCGACTTGCAGGCGATTGCTTTTGGCCGTGGCCCGGGTTCATTCACAGGCCTGCGCACCGCATGCGCCGTGGCACAGGGACTGGCGTTTGGTGCCAATAGTGGCGCGGGGATGCCAGTTTTGCCAATAGACACGCTGCTGGCGGTGGCTGAAGAGGCGCGGCAGCAGCATGAATCACCGCTCATCACTGCCCTGCTCGACGCCCGCATGGACGAAATGTACGTGCAGCGTTTTGCTTGCCATCAAGGTGTTTTAACAAAGCTGGGCGACTGTGAATTGATTCGCCCTGAAGTGCTGGTGCCAGAGCCGGGCGTGCTGTACGCAGGCAATGTGTTTGAGGCGTACCGGGATCGATTGCCGGAGGGTTTAAACCGTTTGACCTGCCTTCCCACGGCCACAGCCATGCTGCGGTTAGCGCCCGGGCTGGCCGCCAGCGGGCATGGCGTGGCGGCAGCCCAAGCGCTGCCGCTGTACGTTCGCGATAAAGTGGCGCTAACTACCGAAGAGCGCGAACTGATCAAAGCGCTCAAACTGCAAACTGTGTAAAACCCAATGAGCGCTGTATTCAAACCCGCCGAATTGCTTGAGGCCCGCTTTGAGCCGATGACGCAAGCCGCACTTACGCAGGTGGCCAGCGTCGAGCAGAGCGCCTACAAATACCCCTGGACACTGGGTAACTTTAGCGATTCGCTCAAATCTGGCTACGAAATGCAGATGCTGGTCGGTGGTTTGAGGGCAGATCAAACGGCTGATCAGGACAGCCAAGCCCGGCCCGAACTGCTGGGCTACTTCGTTGCCATGAAGGGCGTGGACGAAACCCATTTGCTCAACATCACGGTAGCGCCCAAATACCAATTGCAAGGTTGGGGCCGACTGATGCTGGACGCGCTGGCGCTGTGGTCACGCGGCCAGGGCGCGCAATGGTTGTGGCTGGAGGTACGCACCAGCAACGCGCACGCCAAAGCGCTGTACACGCGCTATGGCTTTCGTGAAGTGGGGCTGCGCAAAGGCTACTACCCGGAAGGCGGAACCGGCTTGCTGGGCGCGCCTGCCAGGGAAGATGCGGTAGTGATGAGCTTTGCTTTAAATGGGCCTGCCACATGCTGCTGATGGACAAACGTCAACGCGCGATGCTCAAGGAAATGGGGGTGCGGGTGTGGCAGCCGCTACCTGACGCGCCAAAGCCGCTTTTAGAGCCACTTAAAGTTGCACTGACTGAAAAATTGCCTGCTGCAAGCCCCGCAAACAAGGTAGAAAATGCTACTGATTCAGGAGCTGTTAGCGCACGTATTCATTCGGCTTCAGCCTCTTTTAATTCTCCAAAACAAGCTCTACAGGCTTTGCAAGCTGTTCCAGCCGCCGCGCAGGCTGAAAACACCGCTCTGGCCTGGCGCGTTGGCACAGCGCAAACGCTTTATGCAGACACAGCAGGTCAAACTGCCGCCCGCTGGCTGGTGCTAATAGAAGCGCCCGCCAGCGCTCTGCAAGACTTCA
Source organism: Polaromonas sp. (assembly GCA_043756405.1). Classification (GTDB taxonomy): domain Bacteria; phylum Pseudomonadota; class Gammaproteobacteria; order Burkholderiales; family Burkholderiaceae_C; genus Polaromonas. Next base: position 7,370 of record JAYURC010000146.1, on the reverse strand, counting down.
AACCGCTGGACGGTGACGCAGGCAAGCTGCTGGACAACATGCTGCGCGCCGCCAAACTGCACACTGCGTTTAGCGTGCGGCTGGCACCGCTGGTCAGGGCCGGGGCAATTGGAACTGGGGGCGACTTACCGGGTGCTATTGCAGAAGTGCTGGCCAGCGCCAAAGCTGATGTGGTGCTGGTGATGGGCCGCCTGGCTGCCCAAGCGCTGCTGCAATCCACCGAGCCGCTGGCCAAACTTCGCGGCCGAGTCCACAGCGTGCAGGGCCAGCAAACCGTCATCACCATTGACCCCACCTACCTGCTGCGTAACCCGCTGGATAAAGCCAAAGCCTGGGACGATTTGTGTCTGGCCATCAACCTGAGCAATGCAATCAGCACCTCATAAGGCAGCTTTGCGCCCGCCCGGTATCAATACGGTAGATATCGCCACGGCCATCAGCGCCACCGCTGCCCAGTCTTGCCAGTGCAGCACCTCACCCAACCACAGCGCACCTGAAAATACACCCAGCACCGGGATCATCATGGTGCTGAGCGTCGAAGCGACGGGCGGCAGAGTGCGCGCCAGCGTGAACCACGCCGCGTGGGTAAAACCAAAAATCAACACGCCGTTGTAGACAATCGCCACCCAGGTTTTGGTGGGCGGCAGTACCCACACCTCGCGTTCAAAAGCAATGCACATCACCGTAAGCACCACGGCAGCCATCAACGTCATCCAGAATGACAGCGTCAGTGTCTGGGCAACGATGCGGGTATGCCGCAGCTTTTGCGTACCTAACGCCCACACAGCAGCCGCTACCAAGGCCATCAACACCCCAAGCGGCTGGCCGGCAAAGTTTGTCAGTTCATTAAAGAGCAGCAACGACACACCCAAAGCCGCCGCGCCCACACCCAGCCACTGCCGGGCGCCCATAGTTGCGCCGAACAGAGCCACGCCCAGCAACGCCGAAAACACCGGCATGGTGTAACCCAAAATTGCCGCCCGGCCACTGCTGAGCAAACTGATGGCCAAAATAATCAGCACATGCCAGACAAACATATTGGTCACCGCCAGCCAGAACAGCTCAAGCCAGTCTTTGCGCGGCACAACAAAAGGCACTTTCATGTAAATCAAGGCCAACCCTAAGACTGGCACGCCCATCCAGAGGCAAATGGCACGAAAGGTCAAAGGCGGGAAACCCGTCACGCCCATTTTCATCATCGGCCAGTTCAGCCCCCAGCTCAGGGTAACGGCAATGATGAGGATGATTTGTTTGCGGGACAGGTGCATGGAGTCTTAAAAATTAGAATGCATTATGATGGCGTATATGCTGTCTTTATTTGCTCTGAATGACAATAAGTAAAGTTATTCTGGACACCAATGTACTGGTATCGGCTTTCACAAGTGCCGACGGAGCTTCTCGCGAAGTGCTCAGGCGATTGTTGTCTGGTAAAGCCAGTGCGCTAATTTCAATAGCGCTGTACAGCGAATACCGTGACGTGCTGGGGCGGGCAGATTTTTTAAGCCGATGTCCGTTGAGCCAAACTGAAATTACCGACTTGTTTTTTGCTTTTCTGCAAGTTACTGAACCGGTCGAGTTGTATTTTTCATGGCGACCTAACCTGCGCGATGAAGGCGACAACCACGTGTATGAGCTTGCTGTTGCCGCACTCGATGCGCCTTTGCTCACTTATAACCAGCGTGACTTCATGCAGCCACAACTCAAGTTTCCATCTCTTCAAATCATGACACCAGCCCAATGGCTGCAACTGCAAAGGCCTTGATATGTCCACACTCACCATCCGCCTGCCAGACGCAAAACACGAACGCCTGAAGGTGTTGGCGCGCAGCAAGCGCGTCAGCGTCAACAAGCTGTTTGAAGAATGGGCCACGATTGCGCTGGTACAACAAGAAGCCCTGACCAGCTACGAACTCAGCAAATCGCGTGGCAACCGCGCGCGCGGGCTGGAACTACTCGACAAGCTGGACGCCCAGTTTCAAACGGCTGCTTAAAAATACTTTCCAATATGACCGTAACGCCCACCTTTTTAGACATGCTGGCTACAGCAGAACAACAAAACCAGTCCATGCTGTGCATCGGTTTGGACCCGGAACCGACGCGGTTTCCAGGTAAGCACAAGGGCAACAGCCAGAAGATTTATGACTTTTGCGCGGCGATTGTTGATAGCGTGGCCGACCTGGTGATCTCGTTCAAACCACAAATCGCCTACTTTGCCGCGCACCGGGCAGAAGACCAACTGGAACGCCTGATGGCGCATATCCGGCGCGCCGCGCCACATGTACCCATCATTCTGGATGCCAAACGCGGCGATATTGGCTCGACGGCAGAGCAGTACGCGATTGAAGCCTTTGAGCGCTATGGCGCCGATGCCGTCACGCTGTCGCCGTTTATGGGTTTTGACTCGGTGGCACCTTACATGAAGCACGCCGGCAAAGGCGCGTTTTTACTCTGCCGCACCTCCAACCCTGGCGGGGATGATCTGCAAAACCAGCGCTTGGCCAGCGTCGAAGGCCAACCCCTGCTGTATGAACATATCGCCCGTCTGGCGCAAGGCCCCTGGAATTTGAACGGCCAGCTTGGCCTGGTGGTGGGCGCAACTTACCCCGCTGAAATTGAACGCGTGCGCACCGTTGCACCCACCCTACCCCTACTGATACCCGGCGTGGGCGCGCAAGGCGGTGATGCAGTCGCCACGGTGCGGGCTGGCTGGCGCAAAGGCGCACCCATCATCGTCAACTCATCGCGGGCGATTTTGTATGCGTCTGGCGGGGATGATTTTGCGGAGGCTGCGAGGCGGGAGGCGCTCAAGACGCGGGATGTGTTGCAGGCTGCGCGGAGTGGGATTTAATTTTATGAGCGAGCGACTTAAGTCAAACTCGCAGCCCACTATGAAAATGCAAAATACTTTTCATCAGTACTAATGGCTTTGGGCTTTTGCCTTTTGGCAGATATTCGCTGCAAAGACCGTGCTTGCCTCAGCTTTGGCCTTTGCAATTGCTTGGTGCGTAAAAGACAGGCCGAAGGCCTATCGACTAGGCTGGCTGTCGAGTATGTTGGTCGTGTTCGTGCCTAGCTGCGTGCCAACACTTCAATCAAACTCTGTTAGCGCCAAGCGAGCAGCAGACGAGCTCTTTTGGACCATGATTCCTCTGCTTGGCGGCTGGTTGGTTGGGGTCGCTATAGCCATTGAGGTTGCCAGGATAGTTAGATGGAAAGAGTAAGAAACCCACTGTATCGGTAGGTCAGGTTAGCGCCTTCAAAGCGTAAAGTTTGCGGCTTGACTTACTAATTTTCATAAATACAATGTACATATGATTAAGTTCGAGTGGGATGAAGCCAAAGCAGCTGCAAATCTCAAAAAACATCAAGTCACTTTTGAAGAAGCCAAGTCGATATTCTTCGACGACTTTGGCATCCAGTTCTTCGATGAGGAACACTCGTCCAACGAAGAGCGTTTTTTGATTCTGGGTATGAGTTCACAGGCAAAGTTGCTTATCGTCTGTCATTGCGAACGGGAACAGGGTGCGGTGATTCGCATCATCTCAGCCCGCAAGGCTACCAAGCGTGAAAGCGCGTTTTATCGAGGTGCAAAAACATGAAAGCAGAGTACGACCTTTCCAAACTGAAGTCCCGCAAGAATCCTTACGCATCCAAGCTGAAAAAGCCCGTCACGATGCGGTTGTCAGAAGATGTGGTGACGTATTTCAAAGGTATGGCTGATGATGCAGGGGTGCCGTACCAAAGTCTTATTAACCTTTACCTGCGCGACTGTCTTGCCAATAGCCGCAAAGTACAAATCAAATGGCCACAAGCTGCATGATGGAAGCTCCAAAATTTGAGTACAAATAAAACGTCTCCGGCTTCAAGGCATCAAGGTGCTCAAGGCCAAGTCAAACCCTGGCTTGCGGCGTCAATTTGTTGATGGCAGCACTTAAACGGTTGATTTTGCGCCGCTGCTGGCTGAATCAAAAGGCCTGGCTCCCTTGAAAGACCCTGCCGTGCTTGCACAAGCAACACTGATAGACGGCGAAGGCTGGGCTGTGGTGTGGCCTGAGCAAGACATTTAAATTGGCGCTGACACCTTGTGGCTGGATGCGCAAACGCAAAACGCGCCTGACGAAAACACACGTATTTTTGCGCAATGGCGCGCGCGCAATGGTTTGTCCCTGGCCAACGCAGCCCAGGCGCTGGGTATGAGTACCCGAACCATCAGCGCTTACGGCTCAGGCAAAAGAGCAGTGCTGCGCTACATGGCGTTGGCCTGCAAGGGCTGGTCAGCAGAGCAGGCGCAGTGGACTGGGAGTTGGTTGCAGTTCTGTAGCGGCTGAGTGTCTTGAAATTACTACTTCAAACTTGCCTATCCAGCGGGCAGGTGCTGAACACCGCTGACCCCGCCTACTTGCGAACCGTCGGATTCACAGCAGTAAAACTCGCCCGCCGCGTATTGCCGGCACGCACCGCCCAATAAGCGCCCTGGTCTGAAACCGTGACGCTGCCGTCCTTGCTGACAGGCAAAACGGTGTACCGCGCTTTTGGCAGCAACCAGACCATTTCGTCAAGGCTACTTGAATGCGCAATTTCAAACTTTGATGTTCCACCCCTGCCGCGCTGCTCTGTCCAGGTAACGCCCTGTCGGGTGGTCATAAAGTCGGCCAGCCTGGTCATGGTGTACCACCTGAATTTGTGCTCGCCGTAGGCATTGGCGTGAGCCAGAAGGTCTTGCAGCACATCGGGCCAGACATCGGCGCCGTTGGGGTGCATGTAAATCATGCGGGTGGTGTTATGGGCGATTGCAAAATCGACCGAGTTGCGGTACCAGTCGATGACTTCTTTTTTAGACAAGTTGGCTGTCTGAAATTCTTCAAACGTGGCGAAGCGGCCATAGGGCGTGACAGGAAACACCCACATGTTGGGATTACGCAATTGGCCGTCGCGGTATTGGCGCGTGGGGCCCATGCCCGTGTGCCCGGCAAAGTACGAGGCCACCACGCCCTGGCTCTCAAGCCAGTCCATGGCCCAAGTGGGGTTGTTGCCTACGGGCGGCGAATACTCCCGCAACAGCGGGCCGAAAGAGTGGTCGGCCCAGGCCTTGAGTTTTTGTACCGTTGGCAATAAAAATGGGGGCAGGTCCTCGGGTGTCGATGATGTGAACCCCAAAAAAGGCCGCAACGGGTGACTGACGGCTCGCGCGATGGCGTCGGTATTTTTTTCAAGATAAGGCAAAAAGGTATCGCCGTTGGTGTTGTTGGCGTTCAGTCCGTAATAGTCGTGGTTCCACCCGCCATGGCTGCCCAGGGCATGTCCTTTGGCTGCAAAACGCTGCAGGATGTTTTGAGCCACCGGGTTGTTGTCCAGGTTCCAGCCTTTGCCATCACCCATGGTCACAGCGTCGGGGCCAGTAGTCATGTTGATGGAAAACGGTCCGTCATCAAACACACCGAGCTTTTCAAGTTTAAGCGTCGGCAACTGCGCTGCGAATGAGTCAAGGTGCCAATTAAGCGTCAATCCTGCAACAGCGTCCGGCACCGCCGAGAGCTGTGCCATCTGCAGCATGTTGTGCGCAAAATATCGCAAAAACCCATGCATGGGCAAGCCATCAGTGCGCGCTACTTTCAGATCAGTCAACGGCAAATTAACAAACAGCACCTGACCATTGCCCACTTTGTTCAAGCCCGCTACCAGTCCCGCCTCGGCAGAGGCAGCCAGCACCACGCCATTAAAACTGCCTTGCGTGACAAAGCTTGGATAAATCAGGTTACCCAAAAGGTAGCCGCTATAACTTTCCAGTGCATCTAAAGCAGCGCTGGTACCAACGCCGACATTACCAGCCAGTTGGTTGCGGGGCAGTGGCAAGCTGCTAGCGGGCGCATACGAGCCAGGTGAGTCCAGCGCCTTGTCACCTGATGTCACCATGAACGTGGATGTGGCCGTACCACTGACTGGGATTTTGGGTGGCAAAAAAGGACTGGATTTACCGGGTGGTACCTGGAGTTCGCGTAGCGTACTGCCCATCGCCATCACCGGTCCAACCACCGCGCTTTTGTCTCGCAGGGTGTGATACAGCGCGTAGTCGACGCCAGCCAGGTCACTGAGCCGGGACCTCGGAATCGGATAGGTGGGCTGGCGGTTACCGTCCAGAGCCAAGGTGCCAAAGTTGTGCACCAAAAGCGTATTTCCACCAGCCTGTGTGTAGACGCGTATCGCCTTGACCAGCTCATCATCAGCAACCATGTGCAGCTGGTCGGGCAATATCAAACCAGCGTATTTCAGGGCATTTGGCCCTAAAGACTTGAACTGCTGATCCGTCACCGGGCGAATCCGTACGCCCACTTCAGAGCCCGCGTCTATCCAGGCAGTCACCATCGGTGCGGCCAAAACCTGGCCTTCTGGAACAAGCAGCAGCAACAAGCCTGCATCCACTTCATGCGCAAATGCAGCGGCACTGACTTGTTGGGGAATCGAAACGGCATTGTTGCTGCTATTTGACGGTGAACAGCCCGACAGAGCAACGCCAGCCATGGCGCCCACGGCAAGCAGCAAATTGCTAAAACATGTTTTTAATGACGGTTTGTAAAATTGAATGTCGCGCAGGTGATTCATTAAAAAAACAGCCGAAGGGGTGACAAGCGCAGAAATCAGTTTTTAGTCAAAAAAACAGACAGCCCTAGACCCGCGCCTTGAGGCAACAACTTATCCGCAAAGGGTGCTTAGTGGTACCAAGTGATGACTGAGATGGATGTAAGACGGAGCGCTCAGCTTGGCAACGACTGGCTTTAGTCAATACCAGAAAAACCTGAAACCTGCTTGCTGCGCTATTAAAAAAATAGCTAACAACGCAATTGATTAATGGACTACAGGCGAATTTACTTGCAATTTCTCAATCCGTGGATGCATCAGCGCAAACCAAAGCGGCGGCAGCATCGCCAGCATCAGGCAGCCTGCATATCCCGTGGGCAACTGCGGGCCGGGTAGCGGCTCAAGCGTGGGGTAGCGCTTCCAGGCGTGCATGTGGTGGTCTGAATGGCGCTGCAGATTAGCCAGCATGGAGTTGGTGGCGACGTGATCGGCGTTCCAGGCATGCATCACGGCGAAAGGCTCACGCTTGCCGTTGGTGGTTTTGCGCTGCAGCCCGTAATGCTCAATGTAATTGACGATCTCCAGCAGCACAAATGCCACAACCGACTGCAGCGCCAAAAATGCTATGACTTTTATAGCTATTTGCCCAGGTAAAACGAGCGCTACAAGTAAAAAAACCATAAAACTTGCAACAGTGGACCAGACCAGCGGGCTGCGCACCCAGCTGGACTTCATCTGAGCAATGCGCAGCGCTTCAAGTCGCCAACCGCTTTGCAAACTGCCCCACAGCGTGC
>JAYURC010000145.1:0-2588 GCA_043756405.1 Polaromonas sp. | reverse complement strand
TACACCGCGAGCGCAAACCCAGATAATAAGGCGATGCCCAGCCCGTCGCGCTCCATCGTTTTAGCCACCCTGAATGCCAAGTACATTCATGCGTCGCTTGGGCTGCGCTACCTGCTGGCCAACATGGACGTGCATGGCGGGCCTGGCCTGAAGGCGCAAACCCGCTTGCGTGAATTCGTCATTGCGCAGCGGCCTTTGCAGATTGTGGAAGAGTTGCTGGCCATGCAGCCCCGCATTATTGGCCTGGGTGTGTACATCTGGAATGTGGTGGAAACCACGCAGGTGGTGCAGTTGCTCAAGGCCTTGCGGCCTGACATCAAAATCATTCTCGGTGGGCCAGAGGTCAGCTTTGAAACCGATGCCCAAGAGATTTGCAAGTTGGCTGACCATGTGATTACCGGCTGGGGCGATGTGAGCTTTCCCAAGTTGTGCCGGGCTTTGCTGGACGGCCCGCAGCCCTTGATGAAAGTCATTGCTGGCGAGCAACCCGCGCTTGATGCGATTGCGTTGCCCTACAACGAATACACCGCTGAAGACTTGGCCAGGCGCCTGCTGTATGTGGAGGCCTCACGCGGCTGCCCTTTCAAGTGTGAGTTTTGTTTGAGCTCGCTCGACAAAACCGCCTGGACGTTTGACCTGGATGCCTTCATGGCTGAGATGGACACATTACATCAGCGCGGTGCACGCAACTTCAAGTTTGTAGACCGCACGTTCAATCTGAAGGTTGATTTTTCGGTGCGGATTTTGCAGTTTTTCCTGGACCGTTTGACGCCAGATTTATTCGTTCATTTTGAAGTGGTGCCCGACAGCCTGCATGACCGACTGAAAGACCTGATTGCGCAGTTCCCGGCGGGTTCGTTGCAGTTTGAAGTGGGCATACAAAGCTTTAACCCTGACGTGCAGCAACGCATTTCACGCAAGCAAGACAACACCAAGACGGCAGACAACCTGCGCTGGCTGGTGACGCAAAGCCAAGCCCATGTGCATGCTGATTTGATATTTGGCCTGCCTGGCGAAACGCTTGAAAGTTTTGCCGAAGGCTTTGACAAACTCCATGAGCTGGCCCCGCATGAAATTCAATTTGGTATCTTGAAGCGCTTGCGCGGCACACCGATTACTCGCCACACCAGCAATTACGCCATGGTGTACGAGCCGCAAACCCCGTACACCATTTTGCAAAACTCCACAGTTGACTTTGCCGCCATGCAGCGCATCAAACGCTTTGCGCGGTACTGGGACTTGGTGGTTAATTCTGGGCGATTTGCCAACGGTTTGAAGCTGCTCATGAACGGTGGTTCAGCATTCAATCATTTCCTGAACTTCAGCGACTGGCTATGGCAAACTACAGGCAAGACCCATGAATTTGCGCTGGAAAAACTGGTTGATTTGCTATTCGCGTATTTACGAAGTGTGCTTGGGTTGCCAGTTGAGATGGTGCAGGCGGCACTGCTGGCTGACTACCTGGCAAGCGGAGCTCGGGCCCGACCACAATGCATTGAGGAATTGCTGGCCCGTCGGCACAGCCCACAACCCGCACGCAGCTTGTCGTCAAGAGCTGACCGCCAGGCCAGACACATTGATCAGCAACACAAGCCAAACCGTCAAGCTCTGGAGCCGTCTGCAACGCATTAAGCAGGTGGCCCGGGCTGGCCAGATTGACCCGATGGGCCTGCGGAACCGGGTTTTCCTGGCGCACCAGGTTTTCCGGGTGGCCCGGGCAAGCCAGCTGCTCCAGCCTTGCCAGGTTGGCCGGGCTCACCGGGCGGGCCAGGCGGGGCTGACTTGCCACACGCCACCAGAGAAAGCGTCATCATCAGAACAGTAAGAAACTTCACAAAGACTCCATTCACTAAGTGGTTTGGCGTTAAGACATGCCAATGGACATATAAATGCATTACCCTATCAACAGTCATTAACATACTAGGCCGGGCTTGCATTCACCAAGGCTTGCATTACGCCCGTTTGCATGTAGGCTAAAGGATGATCTGAATGGGCCTGGCGGCGTAAACATCACGGGGACTTTGCCCAGCTCCCTCACGTCCCTTGCTTGCAAAAACCATTGATTCCGAACCCATTGATACATTGATAGATAGCCATGAATTCCTTACCCGCTCATGATCCACCAGTCGCCCTATCGCGTTTCTGGGCTGATTTGAAAAGTCCGGATTTTGCGCGCATTGATCTGTCCCGGTGCATCGCTGTATTGCCCGTAGCGGCGATTGAACAACACGGCCCGCACCTGCCGCTTAACGTTGACACAGTACTGGTCGAAGGCGTTGTGGCTGCCACACTGCCCCACTTGCCTGCCAGCTTGCCCGTCCTTTTTCTGCCTACACAGGCCGTTGGCCTGAGCCCTGAGCACGCAGCGTTCGATGGCACCCTGACGCTCAAAGCCGCTACCGTGATCGCGCTTTGGACCGAGCTGGCCGAATCGGCCCACGCGAGCGGCATTCAAAAACTGGTGCTGCTCAATGCACACGGCGGCCAAGTCAGTTTGCTGGACGTGGTGGCGCGGGATTTGCGCATGCGACTGGGCATGCTGGTGTACAGCGTGAGCTGGTTTAATTTGCCGCTGGTCACTGAACAAG
>JAYURC010000144.1:0-2595 GCA_043756405.1 Polaromonas sp. | reverse complement strand
GCTGGTCTTGCAGCACGGTTTTGCTGTCTACCAGCAGGCGGCCAATCAGCGTGCTTTTGCCGTCGTCCACGCTGCCGCAGGTGACAAAGCGCAGGGCGGCTCTAGTGTCTTGTTCTGATCCTTCGACAGGCTCAGGACGAACGGATTGGATAGCGGTGCTCATTAAAAGTAGCCTTCTTTTTTACGTTTTTCCATCGACGCATCTGACGTTTTGTCGTCCATGCGGGTTGCGCCGCGCTCGCTCACGTCAGCGGCTAAAGTTTCGAGTACCACGTCTGCGGCACTCATTGCAGGGCTATCGACCGGGCAGGTACAGGTGATGTCGCCCACGGTACGAAAGCGCACGGTTTTTTCGACGGCAGTTTCACCTTCTTTAAGTGGCGTCAATTCAGTCACGGGCACCAGTAAGCCCTTGCGCTCGACCACTTTGCGCTGGTGTGCGTAATACAGCGACGGCAGCTCAATGTTTTCACGGTCAATGTATTGCCACACATCGAGCTCGGTCCAGTTGCTGATCGGAAACACGCGAAAGTGCTCGCCCGGCTGAATGCGGGTGTTGAACAGCGTCCACAGCTCAGGTCGCTGGGCTTTGGGTTGCCACTGGCCAAAGGCATCACGGTGCGAAAAAATGCGCTCTTTGGCACGGGCTTTTTCTTCATCACGACGGGCACCGCCTATCAGCGCGTCAAACCTGAATTCATCAATCGCCTCCAGCAGCGTGACCGACTGATGCACGTTGCGCGACTCGCCAGGGTGCGCCAGCCGTACCGTGCCGCGCGCCATGGAATCTTCAACGCTGCGCACGATCAGGTTGGCACCCAGCTGCTTGGCGCGGTAGTCGCGGAAGTCGGTCACTTCATGGAAATTGTGGCCGGTGTCAATCATCAGGAGCGGATAAGGGATGTGCCCGCCGCGCTCTGAATCAACGAACGCTTTTTCAGCGCATTTAAGCAGCACCAGCGAGTCTTTGCCGCCAGAAAATAGCAGCGTGGGGCGTTCAAAACTGGCGGCGACTTCACGCAGGATGAAGATCGCTTCTTCCTCAAGTGCGTCTAGGTGGGCGTTGCTTAAAACTGTTTTTTCAAGCGTGTGATCGGCTCTGGCGTTCATATCGTTTTTTTTGGTTCAGTAAATCAGTGTGTAACATGCAAGCCGCATTCGCGGTTGTCCTCGCCCTTGGTGGGATCCACGTAGTCGAAGTTGTTCGGCAGGCCGTGAATCTCGCAGTACTGGTACAGGTCTTTGGACGTCCAGTGCAGCAAGGGCGCGACTTTGATCAGGCCGTCAGGATTGACGCTGACCGGATCCATCTGGGCGCGCACGGCAGTGTCGGTGGCGCGCAGGGCAGTAAACCAGACTTTGGGTGCGGTCTCGCGCAGGGCTCTAGCAAAGGGCTCAAGTTTGACTTCTGCAGTGAAGGCGGCATGGCGCGGGTCACTCAGGGTCGGGGTTGTACCTTCGACTGCCTCACGATGTGCACGGGAACGGCGCGGCAGATAGATGTGCAGGTTCAGCTTGAGCATCTTGGTCACTTCATCGGCAAAGCGATAGGTGGCTTCGGTGTTGTAGCCGTTGTCCATCCAGACCACCGGAACTTGGGGGTTGGCGCGCGTCACCATATGCAGGATGACCGCCTCAAAAGGGCGGAAGTTCGTTGTGATGATGGCTGGCTGGTTCAAGCCTGTAGCCCAGTCCACAAGGCCTTGCGCGTTTCGGCCCAGTTCTGCGTTGATGTGTGCAAGATCCGTAGTCATCTCAGGCTTCCACAAAATGTGGGCTGACATGAACCGCATCGCCTTGATACGCGCCTTGCATCTTGCCCGGATACGCCGACAGCACGCGCTGCGCGACATCCATCGGCTGGTCATCACGCAGCACTGCGCTGGTAAAGCCGCTGCGCTGCATTTGTGCGAGCTGGTCAATCAGCACGTCGCCGGTGGCCACAATCTCGCCTTTGAATGCCAGACGACGGCTCAGCAAAAACGCCTGACTGAAAGCTCTGCCATCGGTGAATTTTGGAAAATCCAGTTCAATGACATCAACGCCAGCCAATGAAATGTCGCGTGGGTCGTCAGAATTGGCGATTTTTAGATATTTTTTAATATTAATTTGGCCTTCAGCCCAATCAATTCGTGTACCAGTAGCTATTAATTTCATAGTGATCAGACTGTCTCTTCATGTTGTGCCGGGTGGCGTGCACCGTTGGCGGCCAGCTTGAAAGGCTCTGCCCCCAGGCGGCGCAGGGCGGCGATGAATGTCTCTGACTGGTTGGCCAAACGCTGCTCACGGTAAACATCGAGCACAGCCTCAATCACATCGGGTACTTCAGCAGCTGAAAAAGACGGCCCAACCACCTTGCCGGTGACGGGCGCGCCCGACAGCTGCGAACCATCAGAACCGCCAAGGGTGATCTGGTACCACTCTTTGCCGTCTTTATCGACACCCAAAATACCGATATGGCCGCTGTGGTGGTGACCGCAAGAATTGATACAGCCACTGATGTGCAGGTCAATCTCGCCCAGGTCGTGCAGCTCGTCCAGGTCCTGGTAGCGGCGCGTGATGGCCTCGGCCAGTGGCAAGCTGCGCGCATTAGCC
>JAYURC010000143.1:0-15746 GCA_043756405.1 Polaromonas sp. | reverse complement strand
GACGAGGCCAAGCGCCGCATTGCCGAAATCACTGCTGAACTGGAAGTGGGCAAAGTTTACGAAGGCCCAGTCACCAAGATTCTGGACTTCGGCGCGCTGATTAACCTGCTGCCCGGCAAAGACGGCTTGCTGCACATCAGCCAGATCGCGCATGAGCGTGTCGAGCGCGTGCAGGACTACCTGAAGGAAGGCCAGATCGTCAAAGTCAAGGTCATGGAAACCGACGACAAGGGCCGCGTCAAGTTGTCAATGAAGGCGCTGCTGGATCGCCCGGCTCAGGATCAGGATCGCGGTTAATCTTAACTGCTATTTATTTTATAGCTGCTTACGCCCGATTTCATTGGGCTGGCGGCATAAATGACGCATAAAACAGCATGAAAACTGTCGAAATCAGCGCCTTTGGTGCCCCCGATGTATTGCGACTCGCTGAGCGACCTGCACCTGTTGCAGGCGGGGGCGAGTTGCTGATTCGCGTCAGTGCCTCGGGGATCAATCGGCCTGATGTGTTGCAGCGCACGGGCAACTATCCCGTGCCACCGGGTGCATCGGATATTCCGGGGCTTGAAGTGGCTGGTGTGATTATTTCTGGCGATGAACAAGTAATGGCGTCCGCCGGCTTCAAGGTCGGCGACCGTGTATGCGCGCTGGTAGCCGGTGGCGGTTACGCCGAGTTGTGCATTGCGCCCGTCGGCCAGTGCTTGCCAGTACCCAAAGGTTTGACCGATATCGAAGCGGCATCGCTTCCTGAGACCTTCTTCACCGTGTGGAGCAATGTATTTGAGCGAGCTTATCTGGCCAAAGGCGAAGCGCTGCTGATTCAGGGCGGCTCAAGTGGTATTGGTGTGACAGCGATCCAAATCGCCAAAGCGCTGGGCGCGACGGTGATTGTGACGGCTGGCAGCGATGAAAAATGCGCGGCTTGCGTTGCACTGGGTGCTGACCATGCCATCAATTACAAAACCGCTGACTTTGCTGAAGAGGTCAAAAAACTGACCAACGGCAAGGGCGTCAACGTCATACTGGACATGGTTGCAGGCAGCTATGTCGCACGAGAAGTCGAATGCCTGGCAGAAGACGGCCGACTGGTCATCATTGCGGTGCAGGGCGGCATCAAGGCTGAATTCAACGCCGGTCTGGTGCTGCGCAAGCGCTTGACGATGACTGGTTCAACCCTGAGGCCACGTTCGCTTGAATTCAAAACAGCGATAGCCCAAGCGCTCAAAGAAAAAGTTTGGCCGCTGCTGGAAAGCGGCGCGATCAAGCCCGTGATTCACAGCACGTTTGCGGCAGTCGACGCCACTGATGCAACGGGTAGCCAGGCTGCCTTGGCTCACACTCTGATGGAGTCAAACCAGCACATTGGCAAAATTGTTTTGACCTGGGAGGCTGTATGAGAAAACTGATTGCAGGCAACTGGAAGATGAACGGCAATCTTGCGGCTAACGAAGCCCTGCTTGTGGCATTGGCGCAAGGCTTGGCCGTCAAACCTGCCTGCGACGTGGCCATTTGCGTGCCTGCGCCATATCTGGCGCAAATTCAGTCTTTGAAGACCACTGTCGCCAATTTGTCTGTGCTGGAACTCGGCACGCAAGACGTGTCGGCTCAAGCATCCGGTGCATTTACCGGTGAAGTCAGCGCCGCTATGCTGAAAGATTTCGGCGTACGCTATGCCCTCGTCGGTCACTCTGAGCGCCGCCAATACCATGGTGAAACTGATTCGCTGATAGCTGACAAGGCCAAAGCTGCTTTGGCTGCTGGCATCACACCCATCGTTTGTGTCGGAGAAACGCTGGCCGAGCGTGAGGCCGGACGAACGGAGGAAGTTGTTAAACGCCAGCTGGCCGCAGTGATCCACACCAATGGTCATTGCATCAGTGAAATCGTGGTGGCTTACGAGCCCGTCTGGGCTATTGGTACGGGTAAAACGGCTTCGCCTGAAGAAGCGCAAGCGGTTCATGCCGTACTGCGCGCACAACTCAAGGCAGCTACCGACAAGTCGGCACGCGTCAAAATTTTGTATGGTGGCAGCATGAATGCGGCTAACGCGGCGAGCTTGCTATGTCAGGGTGATATTGATGGCGGCCTGATCGGTGGCGCCTCCCTAAAATCCTTTGACTTTTTATCAATAATTGCTGCAGCCCAATAAATACTTGCGCTTACAGCTACTAAATCAGGAGTAATTCAACATGAACATTATTTTAACCATCGTCCTTGCCGTGCAAATGCTAGCAGCCGTTGTCATGATCGGTCTGGTGCTGGTACAGCACGGTAAAGGCGCCGACATGGGTGCGGCTTTTGGTAGCGGCGGCTCAGGCAGCTTGTTTGGTGCGAGTGGCAGTGCAAATTTTTTATCGCGCACCACCGGCGTCTTGGCTGCGGTGTTTTTTGCCAGCACTCTGGCGCTTGCCTATTTTGGTAATGCGCAGCCCCGTACGTCAGGCTCCAGTGTGCTTGAAGGCGCGGCGGTTGTAGCGCCTGCACCGGTTGCCTCTGCAGCTGCCGGTGCGGCTCAAATCCCGGGTACCACAGCGCCTGCAGCAGCTGGCACCACCGTGCCTGCAGCGCCAGCCCGCGCAGCATCGGGTGTCGGGCAAATCCCGACGAAATAAGCGTTTTTTGCCTCGGTTGCAACCGGAGCCGAGCAAAAATTCAGGGTAAACTCTGACGTTGTCTAGACGGCCTAAACCATCAGGTTTCCTCATGCTATCTAGACACTAAAAACCGCGGACGTGGTGAAATTGGTAGACACGCTATCTTGAGGGGGTAGTGCCGAAAGGTGTGCGAGTTCGAGTCTCGCCGTCCGCACCAAATTAATGCTTTGTGGCTAGCGAGCCGCAAAGCAAATTACAAGCTAATCATCAGCAAACTGGCTTTCATTCGTTAATTGCACCAGTTATCCGCACCATGAACCTTGATCAGTACCTCCCTGTTTTGTTGTTCATCTTGGTGGGTGTAGCAGTTGGCGTAGTGCCTCAGGTTCTAGGTCGTTTACTCGGCCCGGTACGCCCTGACGCCGAAAAGAATTCCCCTTACGAATGCGGCTTTGAGGCGTTTGAAGATGCGCGCATGAAGTTTGACGTGCGCTATTACCTGGTCGCCATTTTGTTCATTCTTTTTGACCTTGAAATTGCTTTCCTTTTCCCGTGGGCTGTTGCGCTCAAGGAGATTGGTGCGGTTGGTTTCTGGTCGGTCATGGTGTTCTTGGGAATTCTGGTCGTGGGGTTTATCTACGAGTGGAAAAAAGGCGCGCTCGATTGGGAATAACAATCTGGTTCTGCGTTCGCCATAAAGGTATTTTTGTATGTCACTCGAAGGTGTTTTTAACGAAGGCTTCATGACCACGAGCTACGACTCGGTGGTCAACTGGGCAAAGACAGGCTCGCTCTGGCCCATGACGTTCGGCTTGGCTTGCTGCGCTGTGGAAATGATGCACGCAGGTGCTGCGCGCTATGACCTCGACCGTTTCGGCATGCTGTTTCGCCCCAGCCCGCGCCAGTCTGACCTGATGATCGTGGCCGGTACGCTGTGCAACAAAATGGGTCCCGCCCTGCGCAAGGTCTACGACCAGATGTCCGAGCCGCGCTGGGTGCTGTCGATGGGCTCATGCGCCAACGGCGGCGGCTATTACCATTACAGTTACTCGGTCGTGCGCGGTTGCGACCGTATTGTGCCAGTCGATGTGTATGTACCCGGTTGCCCGCCCACGGCAGAAGCCCTGATGTACGGCATCATCCAGTTGCAACAAAAAATCCGCCGTACCAACACGATTGCGAGAGCATGATGTTTGCCGTCTCGTCAAATGCTCCGGCTAATGCTCAGCAAATCAGCGATGCAGTCGCTGCTGCTCTAGGAGACAAGGTCAAAAGCATCAGCATTGCGCTGGGTGAAGTCACGCTCACAGTTGCAGCTAACGACTACCTGGCTGCCGCGACGCTTTTACGTGATGCGGCAGGCTGCAAATTTGAACAACTCATCGATTTGTGCGGCGTTGATTACTCGGAATACAAAGATGGTCTTTACGAAGGCTGGCGCTATTGCATCACGTCGCATTTGTTGTCGGTCAGTTTGAACCAGCGTCTGCGCCTGAAGGTGTTTTGTGCCGACGATGACTTTCCGGTGGTGGCTTCAGTCAACGAGGTCTGGAACGCGGCCAACTGGTTTGAGCGTGAAGCGTTCGACTTGTTCGGTATTATTTTTGAAGGCCACAACGACCTGCGCCGCATTTTGACGGACTATGGTTTTATTGGCCACCCGTTCCGTAAAGACTTTCCGACCACGGGCCACGTTGAAATGCGCTACGACCCCGAGCAAAAGCGCGTGATTTACCAGCCTGTGACCATCGAGATGCGCGAGATCACGCCGCGTGTGATCCGCGAAGACAACTACGGCGGAAATCATGAAAAGGCAGGTCATGGCTGAGATCAAAAACTACACGTTGAACTTTGGTCCTCAGCACCCGGCCGCTCACGGGGTGTTGCGTTTGGTGCTGGAACTGGACGGCGAAGTGATCCAGCGGGCTGACCCGCACATTGGTTTGTTACACCGCGCTACAGAAAAATTGGCTGAAAGCAAAACTTACATCCAGTCATTGCCGTATATGGACAGGCTCGACTATGTGTCGATGATGTCCAACGAGCAAGCGTATTGCCTGGCGATTGAGAAATTGATTGGTGTCGATGTTCCCGAACGCGCGCAATACATACGCGTCATGTATGCCGAGATTACGCGTTTGTTGAACCACTTGTTGTGGCTGGGCGCACACGGATTTGACTGCGGAGCAATGAATATTTTGATTTATTGCTTTCGCGAGCGTGAGAGCCTGTTCGACATGTATGAGGCGGTGTCGGGTGCGCGCATGCATGCGGCGTACTTCAGGCCAGGTGGTGTGTACCGCGACCTGCCAGAGGCCATGCCGCAGTACAAAATCAGCAAGGTTAAAAACGCCAAAGCCATCGAAGCGCTGAATGAAAACCGCCAGGGTTCGTTGCTTGATTTTATTGAGGATTTTTGCAATAAATTCCCAGGTTACGTTGACGAGTACGAAACGCTGTTGACTGACAACCGAATCTGGAAACAGCGCACAGTGGGTGTCGGTGTGGTGTCCCCAGAGCGCGCCCTGGCACTCGGTTTTACCGGCCCTATGCTGCGCGGCTCAGGCTTTGCCTGGGATTTGCGCAAGCAGCAGCCGTATGACGTTTACAGCAAAATGGATTTTGATATTCCTGTCGGTAAAACGGGCGATTGTTATGACCGCTACCTGGTTCGCATTGAAGAAATGCGCCAGTCAAACCGCATCATCCAGCAATGTATCGCCTGGCTGCGCGTCAACCCTGGTCCTGTCATCACCAGCAACCACAAGGTGGCTGCGCCTGATCGTGAATCCATGAAGTCCAACATGGAAGAGCTGATTCACCATTTCAAGCTGTTCACTGAAGGCTTCCATGTGCCTGAAGGCGAAGCCTATGCGGCTGTTGAGCATCCCAAAGGTGAATTTGGCATCTACATCGTCAGCGACGGTGCGAACAAGCCGTATCGGCTGAAAATTCGACCCCCGGGCTTTTCACATCTTGCTGCTATGGACGAAATGTCACGCGGCCACATGATTGCTGATGCAGTGGCTGTCATTGGCACGATGGACATCGTGTTTGGTGAAATTGATCGCTGATATAAGTATTGGTAACTATGATTTCTGAACAAGCTTTATCAAAATTCGCCCTTGAAGTTGCTAAATATCCTGCTGACCAGAAGCAGTCAGCCGTAATGGCTTGCCTGACGATTGTTCAGGAGGAATTGGGTTACGTTAGTGCTGAAAGTGAAAAACTGGTAGCAGACTGCCTGGGTATGGCGCCAATTGCTGTGCATGAGGTCACCACCTTTTACAACATGTACAACCAGCGGCCAGTTGGCAAATACAAGCTCAATGTTTGTACCAACTTGCCGTGCCAGCTGCGTGACGGCGCAGTTGCGCTCAAGCACCTAGAACACAAGCTGGGAATTTCAATAGGCGAAACCACGGCTGACGGTTTGTTCACGCTTCAGCAGTCTGAATGTCTTGGTGCTTGCGCTGATTCACCAGTCATGCTGGTTAATGACTTGACGATGTGCAGTTTCATGAGCAATGAAAAACTCGACCAATTGATTGCAGGTTTGCAGTCTGCTGAGGCAAAAATCCAATGACAGTAACTGTGAATTCCGTTGTTAGTCCGGAGGCCAAGAGCGTGTTGTCGCAATTTGCAGCAACCGGCGTGCAAAGCAGCTTTCACGGTCGCCACATCAACCCGCAAATCATGGCGGACTTGAATGGCAGTAACTGGCGCTTGAAAGACTACGAATCACGTGGTGGTTATGCGGCGCTTCGCAAGATACTCGCCCAAGGCGACGGTGTGGGAATGACGCAAGATCAAGTCATCGCCGATGTCAAGCTGGGCGGCTTGCGTGGTCGTGGCGGTGCGGGTTTCCCGACGGGCTTGAAGTGGAGCTTTATGCCGCGCCAGTTTCCGGGCCAAAAGTATCTGGTCTGCAATTCTGACGAAGGCGAGCCGGGTACCTGCAAAGATCGCGACATCATGCAGTACAACCCGCACAGCGTGATTGAAGGCATGGCCATCGCTGCCTATGCCATGGGCATCACGGTGGGTTACAACTACATTCACGGTGAGATTTTTGCGACGTATCAGCGTTTTGAAGAAGCGCTTGAAGAAGCTCGTGCAGCTGGCTATATCAGCAAGGATGTGGGCGACAAAATTTTGGGTAGCAGCTTCTGCTTCCAGTTGCATGCGTCGCATGGTTTTGGTGCCTATATTTGCGGCGAAGAAACGGCCTTGCTTGAGTCCCTTGAAGGTAAAAAAGGTCAACCCCGTTTTAAACCGCCATTCCCCGCCAGCTTTGGCCTTTATGGCAAGCCGACAACCATCAATAACACTGAAACCTTCGCAGCAGTGCCCTGGTTGATCCGCAACGGCGGGCAGGCCTATCTGGAGTGTGGCAAACCCAACAACGGTGGCACTAAGATTTACTCAGTGTCGGGCGATGTCGAATGGCCAGGCAACTATGAGGTGCCGCTGGGAACACCCTTTGCCAAGCTGCTTGAACTGGCGGGCGGCGTACGCGGTGCGGCGCAGGGCCGTAAATTAAAAGCGGTGATACCCGGTGGATCTTCATCTCCCGTACTGCCTGCCGCCATCATGATGGAATGCACGATGGACTACGACTCAATTGCCAAGGCCGGCTCGATGTTGGGGTCAGGCGCTGTCATTGTTATGGATGACACGCGCTGTATGGTGGAATCCCTCAAGCGCCTGTCGTATTTTTATATGCACGAGTCGTGCGGCCAATGCACACCCTGCCGTGAGGGGACTGGATGGCTTTGGCGCATGGTTGACCGAATCCATACAGGCAAAGGCAAGCTGACTGATCTGGACTTGCTGAACTCTGTTTCTGACAACATTCAGGGCCGTACCATCTGCGCACTGGGTGATGCAGCTGCTATGCCCGTGCGTGCCATGATCAAGCATTACCGGCATGAGTTCGAGGCCATGATTTCAACAACAACGGCTGAAAAAACACCGACCCCCACCCTTTCCAAAAGGGAACGGGAAGGCACAGTAGCGCGGAGCGCCTGACATCATGATTGAAATTCAGCTGGACGGTCAAAAAGTGAACGTGCTCGAAGGCAGCACCATCATGCATGCGGCTGAAAAAGCCGGGACTTACATTCCGCACTTTTGTTACCACAAAAAATTGTCGATTGCGGCTAACTGCCGCATGTGCCTGGTGGATGTTGAAAAAGCACCCAAGCCCATGCCGGCTTGCGCCACGCCTGTGTCGCAAGGCATGGTTGTTCACACCAAGAACGACAAAGCCATAAAAGCGCAAAAAGGTGTGATGGAGTTTTTGCTCATTAACCATCCGCTGGATTGCCCTATTTGTGATCAGGGCGGAGAGTGCCAACTGCAAGACTTGGCAGTCGGTTATGGCGGCACCGGCTCCCGTTATGACGAAGAAAAGCGCACTGTCACTTATAAAGATGTAGGGCCGTTGGTGTCGATGCAAGAGATGAGCCGCTGCATCCACTGCACCCGCTGCGTTCGTTTTGGCCAAGAAGTGGCTGGCGTGATGGAGTTGGGTATGTCGCACCGCGGCGAGCATGCTGAAATTGAAACGTTTATTGGCAAGTCGATTGATTCTGAACTGTCTGGGAACATGATCGACATTTGCCCGGTCGGAGCCCTGACCAGCAAGCCGTTTCGCTACAGCGCTCGCACTTGGGAATTGTCACGCCGCAAATCTATTAGCCCGCACGACTCAACTGGGACCAACCTGGTGGTTCAAGTCAAAGCCAACAAAGTCATGCGTGTACTCCCGCTTGAAAATGAAGAAGTCAACGAGTGTTGGCTGGCTGACCGCGACCGTTTTTCTTACGAAGCACTGAACAGCGAAGAGCGATTAACCGGGCCAATGATTAAACAGGGCGGAGCCTGGAAATCAGTGGATTGGCAAACTGCGCTCGAATATGTCGCCAATGGCCTGAAACAAATCACAGCCGACTATGGTGCATCCGGCATTGGCACGTTGGCGAGCCCTCACAGCACCCTTGAGGAACTCTTTCTTGCAGCCTCGTTAATGCGGGGTTTGGGCAGCGACAACATTGACCACCGTTTGCGCCATGCAGAGTTTTCACAACCCAAAGGCGTGCAATGGCTGGGTACGACCATTGCTTCGTTGTCGACATTGCAAAGTGTTTTGATCGTTGGCTCAAATCTGCGTAAGGATCACCCGCTGTTTGCGCAGCGTATTCGGCAGGCTGCGCGCAACGGTTGTGCTGTGAGTGCTATTTCTTCAATAGCAGATCTCAATGCAGCGGATGCATGGGCGATGCCTGTTGCAAATGCAGTGGTGGTCGAGTCTGGTGCATGGGCTCAAACGCTGGCAGATGTTGCCACAGCGATTGGGCTTGAAAAAGATATTCCTGTTCCATTTATCGGCACTGCTACCGATGTGGCCAAATCTATCGCGAAGTCTCTGTCAGGCGGTGATCGCAAGGCTATTTTGCTAGGCAATTCGGCTGCACATCACTGCAATGCGCCGAGTTTGCTAGCGCTCGCCAACTGGATAGGGTTACAAACTGGTGCAAGCGTCGGTTATTTGACCGAGGCCGCCAATACTGTCGGTGCACAGGTTGCAGGTGCCATGCCGCAAGGTCAGGGCTTGAATGCCGGCCAGATGTTAAGTGGGAAGTTAAAAGCCGCAATTTTGCTGAATACTGAGCCTGAGTTTGACTCGGCTCCCGGTAGCAAAGCAATTAGCGCACTAAACACCGCTCAAATGGTCGTCACGCTGAGCCCGTTCAAAGCGAATATGAGTTTTAGCGATGTGCTGTTACCGATTGCTCCATTTACAGAAACATCCGGCACGTTTGTCAGCGCTGAAGGCCGTGTGCAGAGTTTTCATGCGGTGGTCAAGCCGCTGGGCGATGCACGTCCGGCCTGGAAGGTTTTGCGGGTACTGGCCAATTTGTTGGGTTTGCCTGGCTTTGACTATGAGTCATCGCTAGACGTACTAAAGCAGGTTGAAGGTATTTCAGAGAGCCATGTTGTAGCCAGTCGCTTAAACAATGAGTCTGATGCAGCTGTAGATTTGACAATGACCCATCAAGCCGCCCCCGCTGTGGCGAGTATTTACCAGCTTGACAGCATTGTCAGGCGTGCAACGTCGCTGCAACTGACCACTGACGCACGTTCGGCAACTTTTGTACCGATAAATGCTGACGAGGTAACGGCATGATCGATTCGATACACGCTTTTGGCCAAGGACTGGCAGGCGGCATCTGGCCGTTAACGATATGGCCGGTGATTTGGACGCTCATTAAAATAGTCTGTGTTCTGCTGCCGCTGATGGGGTGCGTTGCTTACCTCACGCTTTGGGAGCGCAAGGCGATTGGCTTCACGCAAATTCGTTTAGGTCCCAATCGGGTGGGCCCGTTTGGTCTGCTGCAACCGATTGCCGATGCGCTTAAGCTACTGACCAAAGAAATCATCATTCCCACCGCTGCCAGCAAGGGCCTGTTTGTGCTGGGTCCCATCATGACCATCATGCCTGCACTGGCTGCTTGGGCTGTGATTCCATTTGGCCCGGACGTAGCGTTGGCCAACATCAATGCAGGCTTGCTTTTCTTGATGGCAATTACCTCGCTTGAAGTTTATGGCGTGATCATTGCAGGCTGGGCGTCGAACTCAAAGTACGCGTTTTTAGGTGCCATGCGCGCCTCAGCGCAGATGGTCAGTTACGAAATTGCCATGGGCTTTTGCCTGGTGGTGGTGCTGATGGTGTCGGGCAGTTTGAACATGACCGATATCGTGATGGGCCAGGCAAAGGGCATGGGTGCTGAAAACGGTTTGAATTTCCTGTCGTGGAACTGGTTGCCACTGCTGCCAATTTTTGTGGTTTATTTCATCTCCAGCCTTGCAGAGACCAACCGCCACCCGTTCGATGTGGTTGAAGGTGAGTCTGAAATTGTTGCAGGCCACATGGTTGAATACTCGGGCATGTCGTTTGCCATGTTCTTTTTGGCAGAGTACGCCAACATGTGGCTGGTTGCCATCCTTGCCGTGTTGCTGTTTCTGGGGGGCTGGTTGCCGCCTGTTGAGGCGTTGAGTTTTATACCAGGCTGGATCTGGCTAGGCCTGAAAACGTTCATGGTAGTGACCACGTTCCTCTGGGTGCGTGCGACGTTCCCACGCTTTCGTTATGACCAGATCATGCGTCTGGGCTGGAAGATTTTTATTCCCGTTACTTTGGTTTGGCTGGTCGTTGTCGGCGGCTGGATGCAAACACCTTATTCGATCTGGAAGTGACCATGTCTGCCGTAGCCTCTATCAAAGATTTTGCTTCAAGTTTCATGCTCACTGAGCTGTTTAAGGGCATGGCCCTGACCGGCAAGTACATGTTCAAGCGCAAGATCACGGTTCAATTCCCTGAAGAAAAAACACCGCAGAGCCCGCGCTTTCGCGGTCTGCACGCGCTTCGCCGCTATGAAAATGGTGAAGAGCGCTGCATTGCCTGCAAACTGTGTGAAGCAGTTTGCCCGGCCATGGCCATAACTATTGAGTCGGACGTACGAGAAGACGGTAGCCGCCGTACGTCGCGCTACGACATTGACTTGACCAAATGCATTTTTTGCGGATTTTGCGAAGAAAGTTGTCCGGTTGACTCGATTGTAGAAACCCATATCTTTGAATATCACGGCGAAAAACGCGGCGACTTGTACTTTACCAAAGACATGTTGTTGGCGGTGGGTGACCGTTATGAAACCGAAATCGCCGCCAATCGTGCTGCAGATGCCAACTATCGGTAAGCAGTAGCCAGAGCTAGAGAATCCAGAAAGAACCAATAACAACATGGACGCTAAAACAGGTCTTTTTTATGTCTTTGCCGCACTGATGCTGTTTGCCGCATTCAAGGTGATCACGGCTCGCAACCCAGTGCATGCTGCGCTTTACCTTGTGCTGGCGTTTTTTCAGGCTGCCGCCATTTGGATATTACTCAAAGCTGAATTTTTGGCGATCACTCTGGTGCTGGTGTACGTTGGTGCCGTCATGGTGCTGTTCTTGTTCGTGGTGATGATGCTGGACATCAATATCGACAGCATGCGGCAGGGGTTTTGGAAGCACTTTCCGTTGGCTGGGACAGTGGGCGCCGTCATTGCGCTAGAGATGTCTTATGTATTGATGGGCGGCTTTCGTGAGCCGCCGAAAGCAGCCAGTTTGCCGACTGCCGCTGGAGGGCAAATTGGCGAACAGGTGTCCAACACCAAAGAGCTGGGCAAGGTGTTGTATTCTGAATATATTTACCCACTTGAAATCGCTGCGGTTATTCTGCTTGTCGCCATCATTGCGGCCATCGCGCTGACACTGCGTGAACGCAAAGACTCGAAATCTCAAAATCCGTCGGAGCAAGTTCGCGTCAAGCGGGCTGATCGCGTGACGCTGGTCAAGATGAACGCAGTCATGTCTGACTCTACTGCACCTGTTGCCGAGGAGAAAAAAGCATGACACTCACCCTCGGACACTTTTTATCTTTAGGCGCGATGCTGTTTGCTTTGTCAGTGATTGGCATTTTTCTGAATCGCAAAAACCTCATCATCCTGCTCATGGCCATTGAGCTGATGCTGCTGGCGGTCAACATGAACTTTGTGGCCTTCTCGTACTACCTGAACGACATGGCAGGTCAGATTTTTGTGTTTTTTATTCTGACAGTTGCCGCTGCAGAATCGGCCATTGGTTTGGCTATTCTTGTGTTGCTGTTCCGCAATAAATCCACTATCAATGTTGATGAACTCAACACGCTCAAGGGTTAGAAATGAAGCCCCCACGTTCATCACTTCATGTATTTCCCGCCCCCCGAGGGTGGCTAACCGCCCTTGGGGCGGCCCTACGGGCGATTAAAAAATGAGTCAAACCCTTTCTGTTTCTACACTTCTGGCAGTTCCCTTGTTGCCATTGGCCGGTGCAGTGCTGGCAGGCGTGTTCGGCACGGTCTTCGGCGGTAACTGGATAGGCCGCCGCCTGTCGCACACACTGACTATTCTGGCTGTGTTGCTGGCCTTCATCCTGTCGGCCTTGACGCTCAAAAGTGTTGCTATGGATGGCGCACGCTTTAATGAAACGCTCTACACCTGGATGGTGGTGGGCGGCCTGAAGATGGAAGTCGGCTTTTTGATTGACGGCTTGTCCGCCATGATGATGTGCGTTGTCACATTTGTCTCGCTGATGGTTCACATCTACACCATCGGCTACATGGAAGAAGACGAAGGTTACAACCGCTTTTTTGGCTATATTTCGCTCTTTACTTTTGCCATGCTGATGCTGGTGATGAGCAACAACATGCTCCAGCTCTTTTTTGGCTGGGAGGCTGTGGGTTTGGTGTCATATCTGCTGATTGGTTTTTATTACAACAAACCAAGTGCCACGCATGCCAACATGAAGGCGTTTTTGGTTAACCGCGTCGGAGATTTTGGTTTTATTTTGGGCATCGGCCTGATTGCCGCTTATGCAGGCACATTGAATTACGGCGAAGCGTTTGCCAAAGGCGATGAACTTGCCAAGTTGACATTGCCAGGTACCAGCTGGATGCTGGTGACGGTCATCTGCATCTGCCTGTTCATTGGCGCGATGGGCAAGTCTGCCCAGTTTCCGCTGCACGTCTGGTTGCCAGATTCAATGGAAGGTCCGACGCCCATCTCGGCACTGATTCACGCGGCAACCATGGTGACGGCGGGCATTTTTATGGTGGCACGCATGTCACCATTGTTTGAGTTGAGCGACACCGCTTTGAGTTTCATCATGGTGATCGGCGGTATCACGGCGCTGTTCATGGGATTTTTGGGCATCATTCAAAACGACATCAAACGTGTGGTGGCCTATTCGACGCTCTCTCAGCTTGGCTATATGACCGTGGCGCTAGGTGCGTCGGCTTATTCTGTAGCGGTGTTCCATTTGATGACGCATGCTTTCTTCAAGGCACTTCTGTTCCTCGCGGCAGGCTCGGTCATCATGGGTATGCACCATAACCAGGACATTCGCTGGATGGGCGGCGTGCGCAAATACATGCCGATCACCTGGATCACTTTTTTACTCGGCTCACTGGCGCTGATTGGTACGCCTTTGATGTCGGGTTTTTACTCCAAAGACAGCATCATTGAGGCAGTGCATGAAAGCACTTTGGCGGGTGCTGGTTTTGCTTACTTTGCGGTGTTAGCGGGTGTGTTTATCACTGCGTTTTATTCATTCCGGCTTTACTTTCTGGTGTTTCACGGCAAAGAGCGCTATGACCAAAACCCGGATGCGCATCATGACGAGCACCACGGTGGACACGGCGAAAAGCATGATGACCATCACAAGCCACAGGAATCGCCTTGGGTGGTCACGGTGCCTTTGGTTTTGCTGGCCATCCCTTCTGTAGTTATTGGTTTTATAACTATTCAACCGATGCTGTTTGGTGATTTCTTTAAAAGCGTCATCACTGTAAACCTGGAAAAACACCCGGCAATGGAAGAGCTGGCCAAGCTGTTCCATGGCCCTGTGCAAATGGCAGTGCACGGCTTGACAGCAGCACCGTTCTGGCTGGCACTGGCTGGCGTCGTCACCGCCTGGTACATGTACATGCGCAACCCCGCATTGCCTGCAGCCATCAAACGCAAATGCGGGCCGCTATACACACTGCTCGACAACAAGTATTACCTCGACTGGTTGAATGAAAACGTGCTGGCACGCGGCGCGCGTGGTTTGGGTGCGGGCTTGTGGAAATATGGTGATCAAAAACTGATTGATGGTGCACTGGTCAACGGATCCTGGAAACTCGTGGGTTGGGTATCCGGTATCGTGCGCCGGTTGCAGTCGGGCTTTATTTATCACTACGCTTTTGGCATGATCCTTGGCGTGTTTGGGCTGATGACGTACTTTGTCTGGCTCAATCGATGAGTGTTGACAAGCATCGATGACTGTCAATCAACAACAATAAGAAGCAGGAATAACTTCAATGGGTTTGCTTAGCCTTGCAATTTGGACGCCAATTGTTTTTGGTGTCGTCCTGTTAGCTCTGGGTCGCGTTGACCAGGTGCGCAGTGTGCGTTGGTTCGCGCTGGTCGGCGCTGTGATCAGTTTTCTGGTCACACTGCCTTTGTACGAAGGCTTCAAGCTCGGCATATCGGCCATGCAGTTTGTTGAAAAAAGCAGCTGGATTGCCCGTTTTAATGTCAACTACTACCTGGGCGTTGACGGTATATCGCTTTGGTTTGTGCTGCTAACCGCGTTCATCAACGTCGTCGTCATCATTGCCAGTTGGGAGTCGATCACCACACGTGTCAACCAGTACATGGCTGCCTTTTTGATTTTGAGCGGCTTGATGATTGGTGTGTTTACCGCACTGGACGGCTTGCTGTTTTATGTGTTTTTTGAAGCCACGTTGATTCCGATGTATCTCATCATCGGCATTTGGGGTGGGCCCAATAAAATTTACGCCGCGTTCAAGTTCTTTTTGTACACGCTGCTGGGTTCGTTGCTGATGTTGGTGGCGTTGATTTACTTGTACAACAAATCAGGCGGCAGTTTTGATATTTTGACCTGGCACAAATTGCCACTGGGAGCGACCATTCAAACGCTGCTGTTTTTTGCTTTTTTCGCGGCATTTGCGGTCAAGGTGCCCATGTTCCCCGTCCACACGTGGTTGCCTGATGTTCACGTTGAGGCACCTACTGGCGGCTCGGCTGTGCTGGCAGCCATCATGCTCAAGCTGGGTGCCTACGGTTTTCTGCGCTTTTCCATGCCAATTGCGCCTGACGCTTCGCGCGAGTGGGCATGGCTGATGATCGCGTTGTCGCTTACCGCAGTGATTTATGTTGGCCTGGTGGCCCTGGTCCAGCAAGACATGAAAAAACTGGTCGCCTATTCATCGGTAGCGCACATGGGTTTTGTCACGCTTGGCTTTTTTATCTTTAATGACTTGGGCGTGTCTGGCGGTATTGTGCAAATGCTGGCGCATGGCTTTGTCTCTAGCGCCATGTTTTTGTGCATCGGCGTGCTGTATGACCGGGTACATTCGCGTGAAATTTCGAGCTATGGCGGCGTGGTTAACACCATGCCCAAGTTCGCCGCATTTGCCTTGTTTTTTACGATGGCAAATTGCGGCTTGCCGGCTACTGCTGGTTTTGTGGGTGAGTGGATGGTTATCTTGGGCGCAGTCAAATTCAA
>JAYURC010000142.1:0-2600 GCA_043756405.1 Polaromonas sp. | reverse complement strand
GCCGCGCACCCGGTCAGCCATAAACACACCACCAAACCGGTAAATAGTGCCAAATAATGGCTGAAACAGGGGCTGATTTGGGACGGCGCGTGGCTGATGTTGAGCATGCCACAGCTTACCTGAGACTGGACAAACATGTGTGGTTTTGGCACTGCAGTACACAGTGCGCTGAGACATAAACCATGTCAGACTGCCTGCTGACAATGCCAATTCCTTTACGCTGACAGCGCCTCCCAGCGCGTCATGGCATCCATCAGCTCGTCGTCCATCCTGGCGTTTTTGGCGGTCAGCTCGGCTGCACGTTTGGGGTTGGCGCTGTACAAACTGCCGTCGAAAAGCTCTTGTGCAATCGCTTTTTGCTGGGACTCCAGCGTTTGTATCAGCGCGGGCAACCCGTCCAGTTCTTTTTGTTCTTTGTAACTCAGCTTCTTTTTTGATAGCTGCTCGCCCTTGTTTTCATTCGGTTTGGTGCTGTTTTGACCACTCTTTTTAGCTTTTTCCAGACCTTTTTGAACTGCAGCATTGGTTTTTGTGCTGCCCGTGATCTGTGCTGCCCGTTTCGACTGCGTGATCCAATCGGTCACGCCGCCTTCGTATTCGCGCCAGAA
Source organism: Polaromonas sp. (assembly GCA_043756405.1). Taxonomy (GTDB): domain Bacteria; phylum Pseudomonadota; class Gammaproteobacteria; order Burkholderiales; family Burkholderiaceae_C; genus Polaromonas. The sequence goes on along the minus strand of JAYURC010000142.1, from coordinate 1,992 downwards.
GCCGGGGTTTTCAGGCGTGCCTTCGTACGCAATCGTGCTGGTCACCACGTTGTCCAGAAAGCGCCTGTCGTGGCTCACCAAAAACACTGTGCCAGCGTAGTTCTGCAGCAGGTCTTCCAGTAGCTCAAGCGTGTCAATGTCCAGGTCATTGGTGGGTTCGTCGAGCACCAGCACATTGGCTGGCCGGGCAAACAGGCGCGCCAGCAGGAGGCGGTTGCGCTCACCGCCAGACAGCGTGCGCACTGGCGAGTTGGCGCGCTGGGGACTGAATAAAAAGTCGGTCAGGTAGCTTTTGACATGCTTTTTCTGGCCATTGATCTCGACCCATTCGCTGCCCGGGCTGATGAAGTCTTCAAGCGTGGCGTCGAGGTCGAGTGCGTCACGCATCTGGTCAAAGTAAGCGACTTGCAGGTTGGCGCCCTGGCGAATCTTGCCCGGCGGGCTGGTCACGTCGGGTTGGATTTCGCCCAGTATGAGTTTGAGCAGCGTGGTTTTGCCCGCCCCGTTGGGGCCGAGCAGGCCAATCTTGTCGCCACGCAGCAGCGTGCCGGTGAAGTTGTTGACGATGATCTTTTCACTGCCCGGGTGGCCAAAGCTTTTGGATACGTTGGTCAATTCGGCCACGATCTTGCCGCTTTTCTCGCCGCTGGACACGTCCAGGTTCACCCGGCCTACAGCATCCCTGCGAGAAGCGCGGCTGTCCCGCAACACTTCGAGCCGTCCGATTCGGGCTACGCTGCGGGTTCGGCGGGCTTCCACGCCCTTGCGAATCCACACCTCTTCTGCCGCCAGCAGCTTGTCGGCCTTGGCGTTGATGACGGCTTCTTGCGCCATCTGTTCTTCTTTTTGCACCAGGTACTGGGCAAAATTGCCGGGGTAGGGCAGCAGTTTGCCGCGGTCCAGCTCCACAATCACGGTGGCCACTTGGTCTAAAAAAGCCCGGTCGTGGGTAATGGTGATGATGGAGCCATTAAAGTTAATCAGCAACTCCTCCAGCCAAGCAATCGAATCCAGGTCAAGATGGTTGGTGGGCTCATCCAGTAGTAGCACATCAGGTTTTGCCACCAGAGCCTGGGCCAAGGCCACGCGCTTTTTGGTGCCGCCCGACAGGTCGCCAACGATGGCGTCTTTGTCCAGGTGCAGGCGGTGTAGAGTTTCTTCTACCCGCTGCTCCCAAGTCCAGCCGTCCAGGGCTTCAATTTCTGACTGCAATGCGTCTAGATCAGTATGTTCATCGGCCGCCAGATACATCTCCACCACTTGCCGCGTTCTAGCCAGTCCTGCGCTGGCTGCCACAAAAACGGTGGCGTGCGGGTCCAGGCTGGGTTCTTGGGGCACATAGGCGATGCGCAGGTTTTGCTGCAATTGCAACGTGCCATCGTCAGGCTTTTCCAAGCCTGCCAAAATTTTGAGCAGTGACGATTTGCCGGTGCCGTTGCGGCCAATCAGGCCGATGCGCTGGTTGTTTTCAAGTGAGAAATCTGCGTGGTCGAGCAGGGCGACGTGCCCAAAAGCGAGTTGAGCGTCAAGAAGGGTAATAAGTGCCATATGTGTGGGAGATTATCCGGCTTGCTGGTTTACGCTGTTCCTGGCCAGGGTTTCAGGCTGATCTTGTCTTGCCAGCATGCTCCTCACGAGCAGGGCACTGCATCACGGTCAGGCCAGCATCTGTTCTACGCTACTGAATGCTGTATGTCATCAAGGCAGGTCAGGACTCTTTGCAAAAGTTTTTCTAAACTCTTTGCAAGGCCTTGAAAAGCGGTGCTATAGTGGGGGGCTTCCCTAACGAAACGACCACTTCAAGCGGTCGACTCTAAGGAGAGAAAAGTCAGATTTAAAAGTTAAATAAATTTAAATTTATTTGACACGGCGTTAAAAACCGGTATATAATTTGAGGCTCAGCTGATTACAGCTAACGACAAAAGCAGGCTGCCAAGCAGATTGCAGAAGTCAGGATCATTAAAAATTTACAGCCGATAAGTATGGGCGTTT
>JAYURC010000141.1:0-15753 GCA_043756405.1 Polaromonas sp. | reverse complement strand
GAAGAGTACATCCGCGAGGATGCATCCAACCCTTACAAGCAATGGTTTGACGGCCTGACATCTCAGGCGGCCGCCAAGGTGACCGTTGCCAAGCTTCGTATGGAGTTGGGCAATATGTCCAGCATCAAGTGGTTTGACGGCACGGGCCAGTACCTCATCGACTCGGAACCAGGTTACAGGATCTGTCTCGCCAAAGATGGCGACACGCTGATCGTCCTGTTCGGTGGCGGCACCAAGCGAGGCCAACAACGGGACGTTGATAAAGCGAAAGCGTTGCTGGCGGAGTACAAGACTCGCAAAAAGGCGTTGACCATCAAATCAAGCAGTAAGCGCAAGGGGTAAAGCAATGGCACTCTCCAGAAATTTCAAAGAAACCGTCCTGCAGCGTGTGCAAAGCGACGCTTCATTTGCACAAGCTTTGCTGGACGAGGCTGCGACCTTGTTCCTCAACGGTGAACCAGAAACTTCTCGCCTGATTTTGCGCGACCTGGTCAACGCCACCATTGGTTTTGAACAGCTTGCGACATTAACAGCCAAACCGAGCAAAAGCTTACACAGGATGTTGTCGCCTACGGGCAACCCCAGTATGGACAACCTGGCAGCTATTTTTCAAGCGGTGCGCGATAAGCTTCAAGTCAACCTGTCCGCGCACTCGGTTGCGGCTTGATGATTTGTTCGGCACGAGGCAGCTTTCGACGACAAAGCGGAATTCCAGGAGTTCAAACCGACCGCCACAAAACCAACATTGACTGTCGTTTTTCGGCAGTGCTGGTGACTGGCTTAATTGCTGCGTTTTCTAAATCCAGCGATTACCCACTCTTTCACATTTTCTGAATAATTTCAATTGTCTTTCTAGCAATTGCTTGCAATGGTGAGTTTGCGTCAACAGCACGCTCATTTAGAAAGGTAACTGTGCGATCTTTATTAGAAGAAAACTGAAATGCCAGAACTAAGGCAGCGACTGCCTCTTCGTTCTTATTCTTAAGTGCATAAACCTCTGCCAGATTTGCCCACGCAGACGAACGTCCAGGACTGATTGTTAGCAAACGACCGGCTTCTGCCTCTGCATCCTGCAGACGCTTGGCTTTGATCAACGCATAAACATAGTTGTTCAGAACTTCGACATCAGCAGGATCAGTAGTTGTGGCATTTTTAAGGGCAGCTAAGGCTTGTGCGAAGTCATCAGATTTCAACGCAGCCAGACCCTGCTCATTCAGTTTTCTTGCCGCCTTGCGATCACCAGTTGTTGGCTTAGGCAAAGCTTCTATTTGCCCTTTGATCTCCGAGACCTTGAATGCACTTGTCGCCTGCTGAAGCATAGTAGTGAGTAGTAGTTTCGACTCTTCCGGTGCTGCCACCATAAATCCCGAAGAAATCGCAATTTGCCCACTGCTAGTGATAGGTACAACTCCCACCGGTGCTACTGCCGTCGTGTTCGCACTTGGAGTTGAAATCGGAACTTGTGATGCCTCTTGGGTAGGCTGAGATTGAGTCGATGCTGCAACGGTTTCCGCCTGCGCGACTTTTTCCGCTTCAGCTTTCTGGGCAGCAGCCTCTTCTTGGGCACGCCTTGACGCCTGCTCCTCTGCGGCTTTGCGATCTACTGCTTCTTGGGCAACTCGCACCTCTGCGTTCCTCCGCTCTTGATCGGCCTGCTCGGCAGCTTGGCGGGCGATGTACCGCTGACTAATTGCCGCCGGGTTTAAAACTGCGTTTGGCACAACTGCGCCGAAAAAGGCAAAAGCAGCAACTGCTGGTAGGATGATTTTGTCTTTATGTACTTGGGCAAAGAACGGGCGCTCAGGACGTTGAAAGGCCTTAGCAACCTTTTCCTGCTCCTCGACGCTCAAATTTGATACCTTATTTGAAACCTGCATTTGCACCAAAAGTGAACTACGGATGGACTTTGAGTAGTCAATAAGAGCCTTACGCCGCATAATGCCGTACCCGAGTGCCACAACGGCCGCTATAAAACTGGACCAGACGAAACTCCAATAATAGGCACTGCCGACTGCGGTTATTAAGCCAAGTGCCCCAGGCATAAAACCGATATTTGCAGTCTTCTGTTTATCCTTGTCAATCGGTAGTTCATTTGCACGAATGGTCTCCACGTCGTGGCCCCCAACCCAGACGTGGTACTCCTTATCTCCATACTGGAAGGCACCGTGGCAAATTGGCACTGCGTATTTTGTAGTGTCATGACTCATACGAGAGTTCCAGTGCCAGTCACGCTGCTTATCGCCTTGGGCGTGACTCTGTACCCGCTTATCAATATTGGTGTTAATTTCACCCTTTAGTGACTCAAAGACTTTTTTCTCAGGAATTGAAAATCCCTCAACTTCGAACCCTTTAATGAACGAAGGGTTGTACTCTGTTGGACTGCCATTGATTACCGCATGCACCACAAGATCGGCTGGCGCAAGTGGCGACCCATTCAATTGGGTACCTGCGTAACCTGCAACATCGAAGATTCCAGCGTCGACACCGTTTGCAGGACGCCAATCGGTCACTGTTCTGTATGCCGTGTAGGCTTCCTGATAGGTATGGTTGTTGCGAGTGACACTACGATGCGCCGTATACGGTTCCTGTCTATCAAAACCAAAAGATGCAGTCCATGTTGCTTCATAGTCGACCTTAAACGCAAAAGCTGGGACGTAATATCTTTCTCGCAACGTTATAGTTGAAGCCTCAATCATGTCATCTGGAGTGAAGTTGCCGCTGGCCATGTAAGCGTACAAACGGTTATCTAGCTCATGAGGAGTAACGCTAATTGGGACGATGCGGTCGAACGAAGTTTCCAGAGCATCCTCTGGGCGCGCCACTTGGTTGACTGCGCCACAAAATGGGCAGGTCAACGATTGTTTTCCTGCCTCAAATGCAATTTCTGCCCCACAAGAGTTGCAAGCTTCAGTCATTAGATTTCCCCCTATTTGTTTTGATCAAATTTCACTCAGCAAAGATGCGAATGTCAGGCTTTACTGCGAGCAGAACGCAAATAGACATCGCGCTGTACTAGCAGGCCATTGATACCACCGAAGTGGCTTGTTAAGTCAGCAGTGGGGTCGGACTGCAACTTCTCCGACATCACGTTGAAAATTTCTTCAATGCCCGCATCCTGAGGGCTACCGCCTGGTACATCGCTGGCAGAGTAGCGTAGCTTTTCTAGCAGCGCACGCAATTTTGCGAGTGATTCCTGATGGGTGGATAGTGAGGTCAGCATGGTTACTTGGCTTTGCCAGTTCACATGATGGCTAGGTTGCGACCACTTTGCTGATACTTCACCGACTACCTTTAGTGCAGCGTTCAACACAAGGGACATAACAAGGAAGGCACCGATACCAAATACCAGCAGAGCCAGGCCCAACTTCTGATACCCCACCAAGGCCAGCACAAAGCCACCTCCCGTCGCCATCAATAGCACAATGCTGACAGTACCCAGCATAGCTACCGCAGCCACCTGACTGGCGTCGGTATTCTGTGCGTTCTGGCGCAGAATCGACGGAACGTAGAATACATAACCCACCGAGACTGCAAAGCCGATAGCGGTAGCGATAGTGGTTGCAGTCCACAGCGGTTCCGGTATCAGAATGAACGCAATCACAAGTACCGTCAACGCCGCAATGGACGCGGCGATATTTAGCAGGGAGATACTCTTCATAGGACAGCCTTGCTGATGTTATTGAATCGGGGGCTGCGGGTGACCACAGTTGTTGCAGAACTTGGCGTTTGCAGCAATATCAGACCCACACTTGACGCATGACGGCGTCAGCTTGTTACCGCATGAATTGCAGAATTTTGAGTTCGGAGCTACTGGTGCCGCACATTTTGGACATGGCACCGGCAATGTCTTACCGCAGCTTCGACATATTGCTGCACTCTTGTCGTTGTCCTCGCCGCATTCCGGGCAAGGGTTGATTTCGTCCGCGCAATTTGGGCAAAATTTAGAACCACGGGGGATACCAGTTCCGCACTTGTCGCAAGTGATTCCCGCTTTTGTTGGCTTGTTGGCTACATCCAAGTTTGTGCCACATTTGCCGCAGAACCGGGTCCCCGGAGGATTTGGCGTATTGCAGCTTGGACACGTTGCCGGTGCACCGCCAGCCCCTCCCGGCCCACCACCGGGCTGGATTAACGGCGTCATCTGAGCAAAAGCACCGCCGATCGGTCCACCCATTGCCATGCCCATGCCCATGCCTAACCCAGCGCCCATGACCCCTCCAGCGGTGCCCTCGTTACCAGCCGCAGTTTGCATCACATCGAAGCTTCGCTCCTGCTGATAGTTGAAGCCCAGAATTCCCATTTCAGTTCGCTTCGCCAGAGCAGCCTTCAAAGTGATCACTGCTGGGTCGTTTTCCGGCACATTGATCGAGTGGATGTTGAACTGCACCAGACCAATGCCAAACTCATCCATCACTGGAGCCAGCGAAACTTTCAACATTTCGGAAAGTGTCTCGAGATGCGTGGATATCTCTAAAACCGAATGTCCATTGTTAATGATGGCTTGAGCGATGTTGGATTTAATTTTGGTGGTGAATGCACCTTTTAAATATTCAGCCAAAGTGACAGCGTCGAAGCCTGGCAAAGTGCCGACAAGTTTCAGTAGAAACTTTTTTGCATCGACGATCTTGATACCGTATTGGCCGAACGCCCGCACTGGAACCATCAGCTGGTACTTTGGATCTTGTAACTGTATGGGGTCCGGCGTGCCCCACTTAATATCAAGGTTGGTCGCGCGGTTGACGAACCACACTTCAGCCGTGAACGGTGATCTGCCGCCAAAAGGCAATCCCATTAAGGATGTCAGCAATGGGATGTTTTCAGTGTCAAGTGTGTGTCTACCAGCACCGAATGGGCCCTGATAAACCCCCTCTTTAACGACGTAGGCTTCTTGGGTCTCGTTGACTATGAGCTGTGTCCATGTCGAGAGTTGGTCGCTGGGAAAACGCCACGCCAGAATGGACGGATTTCCATTCCACTTTACCAAATCGATAATGGCCATCAGAAACCTTATTACATTTTTTTACGATCATAGCCAGATTTTTTGATAACTCAACGTGAGTCAATGAAATCAATTTTGTGCTTAAAATTTTTTTTGCATTAGCTGGCGTTTAACACTTTGAGTCTTCGTAATCACCCAACGTGCATCCAACACTTGCGTTCCCCGTGCTGGAAACACCAGCCCTTGAGGGTCGCCAAGGAAATATTCAATTCATCAGCAATGCTTTGCTGGGTACGCTGGCCGCGCTCACGCAGCTTGCGCAACGCCTGTTCTTTGAATTCTTGGGTATGGGGTATACGTTTCATTTTTGTCGCTTCGGCGGATCATCCGCATTGAAAAAAGGCGGCGACAACTAGTCTGACATAGGGGCTGGCAAGTGCCTGCAAATCCAAAAATATATGTATAGTGTGCATATATGTCTTTTGAATTCGACCCAAACAAAGCTGAAGCCAACTGGCGAAAGCACCAAATTCGCTTTGAAGATGTAGAACCTGTGTTTGATGACCCGTATGCGTTGACAAAACTAGACCCGGATACCAATGATGAACAACGCTGGCTGACGGTTGGTTGTGATGCGTTGGGGCGAGTAGTGACAGTTTGCTATGCCTTGCGCGAACCAAAAATCCGTTTGATTTCTGCACGACTTGCGACAAAAAAGGAACGTACCCAATATGAAAGCTGAATATGATTTTTCTGACGCCAAGCGGGGAGCTGTCAGGCCTGTTAAGGGCAAAACCCGTGTCACGCTGTACCTGGACGACGCGGTGCTTGAAGCTTTTCGGCTTCAAGCGCAAGATCAGGGTTTGGGTTACCAGACGCTGATCAACGAGGCTTTACGAGGCAAGGTTTTAACCAAACAGCCCAAGCCAGTGACCGTCGCTGTTTTGCGGCGCGTTTTGCGGGAAGAACTTCATGCCGCATGAAATGGCTCAGTCCCGCTTCTGAATCTAGTCTCAAGCCAGCTGCTTCGGGGAAGCTGCGGAGCTTTTCTGAGATGGCGTTTCAATGGAGTGCCATCGACTCTGGACGCTATTTGAAACTGCTACGACGGCAGCCAGTCATCAGTTAGTAACTGCTCGGCGGCGTAGGGGCAGTTAACCGGGAATCCTACTAAAGCAATGCCAGTTTCGTAGCTGGCGTTCTTTCGGGCGTATTTGTATTCATCGGTAATCGCGTCATCGATCTTGGGCCTGAAGCTTGGGTTGTCGCGCAGAAGCTTTTGCAACGCAACTCTCGCATTGTCAATGCTGGCACGCCAACTTCCTGTTTGCAGTAAGGGCTGATACTCCCACTTGAGCAGGTGCATCAGGAGATTTTGAAGATGACTCTCAAACGCGCGGAATTCACTTTTGCCCATGTCCTCAATCTCCTCAATCAGATGTGCCACATCAATTTGCTCATACTTGCCTTGGCGAAGCAAATCCGCGTTGGTATTGGCCCAGGCGTACAGGTCTGTGTCATACAGCGCTGCGACAGACTTGGCATTCAAAGGTGCTGTGGTTTGCATGTGATCGCCTCGTAATCGAGATTGAGGGCCTTGATTTTAGTCCTTAAGTCTCAATCAGCGGCTCTTGGCTTCACCAGCCCCGCCGCCTTCTTCGCATTCACCCGCGCCACCTCCACATCCGCATCAAACGCCAGCGCCACGCCCATGCGGCGTTTCACAAAACTCTCTGGTTTGCCGAACAGGCGGATTTCGGTGTTGGGTATGCGCAGCGCATTGGCCACGCCGTCAAACACAATGCCTTTGGCGTCAACGCCGCCGTAAATAACGGCGCTGGCGCCTGGTGTGCGCAGGGCTGTGTTGACGGGCAAGCCAAGGATGGCTCTGGCATGCAGTTCAAACTGGGTTTGTACTTGCGTACACATGGTGACCATGCCGGTATCGTGGGGGCGGGGGCTGACTTCGCTGAACCAGACATCGTCACCTTTGACGAAAAGCTCGACACCAAAGACGCCCAGCCCGGAGGGCTTACCGTCAAAGCCAACGCCCAGGTTGTCTGTGACGGCTTTGGCGATGTCGCGGCTGCGTTTTAAAGCCGCATCCGGCATGGGGTGCGGCTGCCAGCTTTCTACATAGTCGCCGCTGACCTGAATGTGACCGATGGGTTCGCAAAAGTGGGTTTCAACTTCGCCACTTGCACCCAGCGCGCGTACGGTGAGTTGCGTGATCTCGTGGTCAAAGTCAATGAAGCCTTCAACAATCACGCGGCCGTGGCTAACGCGGCCACCGGCCATGGCGTAGTCCCATGCGGTCTGCACGTCTGCGGGCCCGGCGATCTTGCTTTGGCCTTTGCCCGATGAACTCATGACCGGTTTGACGATGCAGGGGTAACCAATTTTTGAATCAATCGCAGCTTGCAGCTCAGCCAACGAGTCACAAAACACATACGGGCTGGTGGGCAAGCCAAGCGTTTCAGCGGCCAGGCGGCGAATGCCTTCGCGGTCCATCGTCAGGCGGGCGGCACGTGCTGTGGGTATGACACGGGCGATACCTGCTGCTTCCAGCTCTTCAAGCATGGCGGTGGCGATGGCTTCAATTTCAGGCACCACCAGGTGCGGCTTTTCTTTTTCAATCAGCGCCTTGAGCTGCTCAGGGTCGCTCATGGTGATGGTGCGGGCATGGTGCGCCACCTGCTGACCGGGCGCGTTGTCGTATCGGTCAACCGCAATGGTTTCAACACCCAAGCGCTGTAGCGCTATCAAAACCTCTTTACCCAACTCGCCGGAGCCAAGCAGCATGACTTTGGTGGCATTGGGGGACAGCGGCGTGCCGAAGGTGGTCATAAAAATTTAGGTAGGTATCGGAAGATTAAAAAGAACAATTCAGTTTACCTGCGCACACGCTGTAGAAATGGTGGCAAGGCACAATACCAATATGAATTCAGCCAGCGCAACGCCGATATTTTCCATTCAAGGCTTGACCAAAAAATACGGCGAAACCACCGTCGTCAACAACCTGTCGTTCGACATCAAACCTGGCGAATGCCTGGGTGTAATTGGGCCTAACGGTGCCGGCAAAACCACCACCATTCGCATGTGCCTGGGGCTGACTGCACCTGATGCTGGCAGTGTGTCTTTTTATCAGCCCGGGCGAAGTGCGCTGCAAATGCCGCATGACGCACTGGCCATCAAGGACAAGCTGGGCATCGTCAGCCAGTTTGACAGCCTGGACCCGGACTTTTCGTGCGCTGAAAACCTGCTGGTCTTTGGCCGCTACTTTGGGCTGAAGGACGCGGTGATCAAGGAACGTATCCCCAAGCTGTTGGAGTTTGCCGCGCTGACCAGCAAGGCCGATGCAAAACTGAGCGAGCTGTCTGGCGGCATGAAACGGCGCTTGTCGCTGGCGCGTGCGCTGGTCAATGACCCGCAGTTGCTACTTCTCGATGAGCCCACCACCGGGCTGGACCCGCAAGCCCGACACCTGATGTGGGAGCGCCTGCAGCGGCTGGTGCAGCAGGGCAAATCAATTTTGCTGACTACCCACTTCATGGACGAGGCCGAGCGGCTCTGCAACCGCCTGCTGGTGCTCGACCACGGCAAAAAGATGACAGAAGGCACACCGCGCCAGTTGATTCTTGATAACCTGGAGCCGGATGTGGTGGAGGTGTACGGCAACGGTGCATTGGCGCTGGTTGATTCGCCTTTAAAGTCATTGGCTGCGCGGGTTGAGATTAGCGGTGAGACGGTGTTTTTTTACACGCAGAATTCCAAGCGATTGCTTGATGCGTTGACGGGATACCCACAACTGCGCATCTTGCACCGCCCGGCCAATCTGGAGGACTTGTTCCTCAAACTGACAGGCCGACAAATCAGGGAGGACGCATGATGACCAGCGTAATGACCAGCATTTGGGCAGCGCCCCGCATCAGCATGCGCTGGTTGCCCGTTTTCAGGCGCAATTTTCTGGTCTGGCGCAAGCTGGCCATCCCCAGCCTGGTGGGCAACATTGCCGAGCCGCTCATCACGCTGGTGGCGTTTGGCTACGGGTTGGGCGTGTTGATTGGTACCGTCAATTTGAACGGCAGCGCTGTGCCCTACCTGTTGTTTTTAGCCAGCGGCTCGGTGTGTGCCAGTGCCATGCAAGCCGCATCGTTTGAGGCGCTCTACTCGGCCTTTTCGCGGATGCATGTGCAGCGCACCTGGGACGGCATCATGAACGCGCCCGTGCGGCTGGACGATGTGGTGTTTGCAGAAATGCTTTGGGCGGCTTTCAAGTCGCTGTTTACAAGCGTGGTGATTTTGGCGGTCATGCTGGCTTTGGGCATTAGCCACAGCCCGATGCTGCTGCTGGCTGTGCCGCTGTTGGCGCTGGTGGGCATCACGTTTTCTTGCATTGCATTGATCTTTAATGCATTGGCCAAAGGTTACGATTTCTTCACTTACTACTTCACGCTATTTTTAACGCCTACGATGTTTTTGAGTGGTGTTTTCTTCCCGCGTGACCAGTTGCCCAGTGTGCTGCGGCACATCTCAGACTGGCTGCCACTGACAGCGGCGGTTGAGCTGATACGGCCGCTGTTTTTAGGGCAATGGCCTGCGCAAGGCTTGCTGCATCTGGCGGTGCTGGTTGCGTATGCCGTGGGCGGGTTTTGGCTGGCCCTGGGCCTGACTCGTAAACGGTTTCGCAATTAAGGCTAAAAACTGCTTTTTTTAGCCATTTTGGCGGAATTTCGACATAAAATCGGCCTCTAGCCCAATAAATACGGGCGCAAGCAGCTCCTGTTTTTATAGCGTTTAATAACTTGTTAACTGGCCCGTAAATCGCTGCAGCAATGCTGTCAGCCCAAGCTCACCCAGCACCTGTTGCAAGCGCACTTGGGCAGCACTGGTTTTGGCGGGGGTAGCTGCTTTTGGCTTGCTTGCCAGTATTAATTCATTTTTCATTGAATGCTCCCAGCCCACCAGCTCCGTAACGGTAACGTCGTAGCCGTTGGCCTCCAGCTGCAGGCAGCGCAGCACGTTGGTGATCTGGCTGCCAAACTCGCGCGTGTGCAGCGGATGCCGCCAAAGCTCGGCCAAAGGTGTGCGGCTTAAATTCAGCGCTTTGTTTTTCTTGAGCACGCCTGCTACCTCAGCCTGGCAGCACGGCACCAGCACCATATGCTGCGCGTGCTTGGCCAAGCCAAAAGCTATGGCGTCGTCGGTGGCGGTGTCGCAGGCATGCAGCGCCGTGACGATGTCGATCCGGTCTGGCAAGTCAATGGACGTGGCAGATTCTTTGACGGAGAGGTTCAAAAACGACATGCGTTCAAAGCCCAGTCGCGTAGCCAGGGCCTTGGACTTTTCAACCAGCTCGGGCCGGGTTTCTATGCCGTACACATGGCCGGTAGCAGGCTTGCCAAGTTGTGCCACATTAAAAAACAGGTCATACAAAATAAAACCAAGGTACGACTTGCCCGCGCCATGGTCAGCCAGAGTGAAAGCCGCATTAGTCCTGAGCACACCCTCGAGCAAGGGTTCAATGAACTGGTACAGGTGGTAGACCTGTTTGAGCTTGCGGCGCGTGTCCTGATTCAGCTTGCCTTCACGCGTCAGGATGTGCAGCTCTTTGAGCAGTTCAATCGATTGACCGGGGCGCAGCTCTTCAATGACTTGCGGCAGGTTTTTAGCTTGTTTTTGCATGCACTGGCAGTTTAGCGCTTGCACACTTGAGGTTTGCCGAACCAGCCTAACATGCGTGTTTTAACTCAACAGAAAACACCATGACCAAACCCGCAAAAATCGTTTACACCGCCCACGCCAGCGCCACGGGCGGCCGTGACGGCCAGGCAAGCTCCGACGACGGCCTGCTCAATGTCAAGCTTGCCACCCCAAAAGAAATGGGCGGCGCTGGTGGTGGCGTCAACCCAGAGCAACTGTTTGCAGCGGGCTATTCAGCCTGCTTTTTGGGCGCCATGAAGTTTGTCAGCGGTCTGGACAAAATCTCTTTGCCAGCAGACACCAAAATTGAAGGTGCCGTGGGCATTGGCCCCTTTGGCGCAGGCGCAACGCCTGAAGGCTTCAACATTGCGGTCGAATTAAAAATCAGCGTACCCGGCATGGACAAAGCCGCCGCCCTAGCACTGGTAGAAAAAACCCACAAGGTGTGCCCGTACTCCAACGCCACACGCGGCAATATTGATGTGACGCTGACCGTCGTTTAATTATTTTCTTACACCTTCCCCCGCTGGGGCTGCGGACTGCGGCTCCAAGTTCGCCAGTGCGGACTTGGACAGGCCAAAGAACTTTCGCCACTGGCGATTGCATGTGAGGTTGGGATGGGGGCAAGCCGCGAACGGTTGTCACTAATGCGCCGATAACGCCTTGTCCGATCGCAACGGCCCAATTAATACGGGCGTAAACTGCTCCTGATTAAATAGCATTTATTAGCTGCTTCACTGGCCGCGACAATCAGTGCATGACCTTAAGCAATCTACCCCAGCCAGCCGCCCATGCCTTTGAGAGCCTGACGCCCGACGTAGTGCTTGACGCGCTGGCAAGCGTCGGGCTGGCGGGCGACGGTCGCCTGATGGCGCTTTCGAGTTATGAAAATCGGGTTTACCAAATTCATTTGGAGGCCAGCACTGGCAAAGGCAGTGCCTCAGGCGATGTGGTGGTCGCCAAGTTTTACCGACCTGACCGCTGGACAGAAGAACAAATACTTGAAGAGCACAGCTTTGCCAATGAGCTGATGGCAGCAGAAGTGCCTGTGGTTGGTGCGCTTGAGCTGCACAGCCGCACCCTGCACCATCACGCAGGTTTTGCCTACAGCGTGTCGCCCAGCCGCGGCGGTAGGCGGCCAGAGCTTGAAAGCTTTGAAGTGCTTGAATGGATTGGCCGCTTTTTAGCCCGCATCCACACCGTAGGCAGCGCCAAGGCCTTTGCGCATCGTCCGGCGCTTGATCTACAAACCTTTGGCTACACATCGCGTGAAGTCTTGCTGGCAGGCAAGTACCTGCCGCTAGACATGGAATCACGTTGGCTCAAAGCTTTTGAAGAGGCCATGCAGACCGCCACCGCCGTGTTTGAAAGCGTGGGCGACATCAAAAACATTCGCCTGCACGGCGACTGCCACCCTGGCAATATTTTGTGGACGCCTGAAGGCTTGCCAGGCGCAGGCCCGCACTTTGTAGACCTGGACGACACCCGGACGGGCCCAGCCGTGCAAGACCTGTGGATGCTGCTGGCAGGCGACCGCCCGCAGTGCCTGCAGCAACTGGGCGCACTGGTTGATGGCTACGAAGAGTTTCGTGAGTTTGACCGCCGCGAGCTGGCGCTGATTGAGCCGCTGCGCACCTTGAGGTTGATTCATTACAGCGCCTGGCTGGCTCAGCGCTGGCATGACCCGATTTTTCCGATCAACTTCCCGTGGTTTGGCTCAAGTGATTACTGGAAAGGTCAGGTTGATATGCTTGAAGAGCAGACTGAGTCGATGCAGGCCGCGCCGCTGGTGGCTTGAATTTAGCGCGGTGCTTTATGGATATTGCCGCGCAACGTGCATGATCGCCAATGCGGTGACCACGGTTTTAGTTTGCGCGACGACCACCACGTAGTTGGGATGCGCCACCAATTCGAGCGTGCCAGCTTTGCGGCCACGACGACGTGGGAAGTTTTGATCTCTCAAGCTGTCAACTTGGTCATCAATCAACAGCAGCATGCGCATCGCTGCATCAGGATTATCTGGCTCGATGTGGTCGTATACGGCTTGCAGGTCGCTCAGGTAACGGTCGGTTCGGTTAACCGCCAGCCAAGTAGTCATGTCGCGAGCTTGACGGCTTGAATGCTCTTCAATTTGGCCACCAAGTCGCTGCGTTTGACCTTCCACTGTGCTTCGCTATAGATGCGGTTCGTTCCATCCTTGATGCCATCCAGCGACGCTTGCACTTTGGCATGAAACCAGCGGTCATAATCCGCATCCTGCTGTGCAGCCTCATGCGCGGCTTTGAGTGCCAGACTCCGATCAGGTCGGGCTGTTTTTTCAAGGGCGCTGTCTTCAGGCCGCCACTGGGCGGTGTCGACGCGGCAGTCCGTCAGGCCGATGCCGCGCAGCACTTGTAAAGCCTTGCGCGGGTCGGCAAAGCGGCGCGGCTGTTGACGCGATGTGACCATGACGGCGTGGCCGCGCTGGGTTTGAACATTGACCACAAAAGCCGCGCCGTCACCGCGCAGTGTGATGCCCACCACACCCCCCGCTTGCGCGGCGGCTTTGAGTTGTTCCAAGCTAAAGGTAGATGCATACATAATGGTTTGCATTCAATGAGATGTTTCGCTTAATTATAAATCAAACTCCACACAACAGTTGTTTGCGCGTTTAAGCCTTAAGGATAAACCTTAAATCAGCAGCGCGTTCACCCGCTTCACATAAGCCGCAGGGTCAGCCGGCATGCCGCCTTCGGCCAGCAGGGCCTGGTCAAAAATAATGTGCGCCAGGTCGTCAAAGTTGGCGGAGTCCACCAGCTTTTTGACCAGCGAATGCTCAGCGTTGACTTCAAGAATCGGCTTGACTTCTGGAACTGCTTGCCCAGCCTGTTTCAACATGCGTGCCAACTGGGTAGACATGTCGCCGTCCTGCACCACCAGGCAAGCGGGCGAATCGACCAGGCGGCTGGTGGCCCGTACGTCGCTGGCTTTTTCTTTGAGCGCTTCTTTCAATTTATCGAGTGTGGGCTTGAACTCGGTTTGCGCGAGTTCAGCGGCCTTCTTTTCATCTTCATCTTGCAGCTTGCCCAAATCAACCGCACCCTTGGCAACCGATTGCAACGGCGTGCCGTCAAACTCGTGCAGGTAGTTCAATGCCCACTCGTCAACACGGTCGACCATCAGCAGAACTTCAATGCCTTTTTTCTGAAAGATTTCCAGTTGCGGGCTGCTCTTGGCAGCAGCCAAAGTGTCAGCAGTAATGTAGTAAATCGCGTCCTGACCGTCTTTCATGCGGGCTTTATAGTCAGCAAAACTGACGGTTTCACCCGTTCGCACTGAGCCCGTCGAAGTGTCTGCGCTGGCTTCGACAGGCTCAGCCCGAACGGAAACGGTGGACGCGAAACGCAGCAGTTTGGCGATGCGGTCACGGTTGGCAAAGTCTTCGCCCAGGCCTTCTTTGAGTACCGCGCCAAACTCGGCGTAAAAGGTGTCGAACTTGCCGACCAGGGCTTTGTCTTCGTCCGTCGCCACATCGGTCACGCCGTCTGCTGACGGGGCAGGCAACACGTTGTGCTTGGCCAGGTCTTCAATCATGCCCAACACGCGCTTGGTGCAGCCCTCACGAATCGCTTTAACGGCACGGCTTTCCTGCAGTAGTTCGCGCGAAACGTTAAGTGGCAAATCGCTGGAATCCACCACGCCTTTTACAAAGCGCAAATACGCGGGCATCAACGCCTGTGCATCGTCCATGATGAAGACACGCTTAACGTACAGTTTGACGCCTGCCGCCTTGTCGCGGTTGAACATGTCCATGGGCGCTTTGCCCGGGATGTACAGCAACTGCGTGTATTCGGTCGCGCCTTCAACCCGGTTGTGCGTGCTGGCCAGCGGGGGTTGCTGGTCGTAACTGATCTGCTTGTAAAACTCGTCGTATTGGTCTTGCGTGATGTCTTTTTTGGCACGTGTCCAGAGCGCTGCAGCTTGGTTAACAGTTTCCCATTCACCGGTTTTGGCCATGCCGCCCGGCTGGCGCCCGCCTTCCGGGTCAGTGCTGGAGATCAGCTCGCCGTCTTTCCACTCTTCTTTTTCCATCAAGATGGGCAGAGAGATGTGGTCCGAATATTTGTTGATCACGCCCTTGAGCTTGTAGGCGTTTAAATACTCCTCTGCGTCTTCTTTCAAGTGCAGCGTGATGCTGGTGCCGCGCTCGGCCCGTTCAATTTGCGCCACGTCGAATTCGCCCGTACCTTCGCTCGCCCAACGAACACCCTGAGTCGTTTCAAGTCCGGCGCGGCGGCTTTCAACCGTAATACGGTCAGCCACGATAAAACCCGAATAAAAACCCACGCCAAACTGCCCAATCAGCTGCGAATCATTTTTCTGGTCACCCGACATGCTGGCCACAAAGTCGCGCGTGCCGCTTTTGGCAATCGTGCCCAGGTTGTCAATCGCTTCCTGCTCTGACAGGCCAATGCCGTTGTCAGTAATGGTGAGCGTTTTGGCGTCCTTGTCAAAGCTGATGCGGACTTTCAGGTCGGGGTCAGACTCAAGCAGCGCAGCGTTGTTCAGCGATTCGAACCTGAGCTTGTCGCAAGCGTCCGAGGCGTTGGAGACCAATTCCCGCAAGAAAATTTCCGGGTTGGAATATAACGAATGCGTGACCAGCTTGAGCAGTTGGGCGACTTCAGCCTGAAAGGAAAGGGTTTGCGGCGCCTTGGGGTTATCAGAGTTGAGCATTTGGATACGTTTCTGGAGAATATTGATGACGGGGAGACAGTATGTCTGTTTAATTTTCGCATTTTAGTTGTGTTTAAGTCATAAAAAAAATCAAGTCTTGGTAACCGTATATCTACGCCAGCTGCCTACCATCAATTATGGGCGGCGTCGTTCGTGATATTTGTCGCGAAATCGTAGAGAGCTGAGCCAAGTCGTTTACTTTCAGCAGTTTTGCGCTTGTGCGCAACCTATGCAGCATGTACAGTAACATTACTTACAAGTCAGACTACGGTCATCTAATCTCACCTTTTGGAGCTCGTCATGAAAAAATTAGCACTCGTTATCGCATTGGCAGGTGTTGGTGCCACACCGACGTTGGTATTGGCAGAATCTACTTTTCAAAATCCAGCCGTTAC
>JAYURC010000140.1:0-38374 GCA_043756405.1 Polaromonas sp. | reverse complement strand
GTGCGTGCCGACCATGCCACCGCCTAGGATTTTGCCGTGGCCGTGAGCTTCTGGTGAGTCATCAAACAGCAGCTTGGTCACACCTTCGTCGCGGCCGTTGGCAATCGCCCTGCCCGATGCTGTCCACGGGAACAGGCCTTTTTTGACCTTGATACCTTTTGCTTTGGCTTCGTCCTCTGTAAGGCCGACCCATGCAACTTCGGGGTCTGTGTAGGCGACTGACGGAATCACTCGGGCATTGAACGCTGCACTGGCCAGTTCCTTGTTGCCTTGCAGTTCGCCGGCAATGACTTCAGCGGCCACATGCGCTTCGTGCACGGCTTTGTGTGCCAGCATGGGTTGACCAATGATGTCGCCGATGGCGAAGATATGCGGCACGTTGGTGCGCATTTGAATGTCGACATTGATAAAACCGCGATCAGTGACTGCAACGCCTGCTTTTTCTGCCGCAAGTTTTTTGCCGTTGGGTGTGCGGCCTACGGCTTGCAGTACGAGGTCGTAAGTTTGGGGTTGCGGTGCCCCAGGGCTACCGTCGGCGTTTTCGAAGGTCACTTCAATGCCCGCTGGCGTGGCCTTGGCACCCACTGTTTTGGTTTTGAGCATGATGTTGTCAAAACGCGGCGCATTCATTTTTTGCCAGATTTTGACCAGGTCTCGGTCAGCGCCCTGCATCAGGCCATCCATCATCTCCACCACGTCCAGGCGTGCGCCGAGCGTGCTGTAAACGGTGCCCATTTCCAGGCCAATAATGCCGCCACCCAAAATCAACATGCGTTTGGGCACTTCTTTCAGACCCAGCGCGCCTGTGGAGTCGACCACACGCGGATCATTGGGCATGAAAGGCAAGCGCACAGCCTGGCTGCCAGCGGCGATGATGCAGTTTTTAAACGCAATGGTCTGGGACTTGCCGGTTTTTTCTTGTCCCTGTGGGCCGCTGGTTTCTTCAACCTGCAAATGGTTTGCGCCTACAAACTGGCCCACGCCGCGCACGGTCGTGACCTTGCGCATTTTGGCCATAGCCGCCAGGCCGCCCGTGAGTTTGCCAATGACTTTGTCTTTGTGGCTACGCAAGGTGTCGATGTTGACTTTGGGTGGGCCAAACTCGATGCCCAGAGCGCCAAGATGGCTGACTTCGTCCATCACTGCGGCTACGTGTAGCAGCGCTTTGGACGGGATGCAACCGACGTTCAGGCAGACGCCGCCCAGCGTGGCATAGCGCTCTACCAGAATGACTTTGAGCCCCAGGTCTGCGGCGCGAAAGGCAGCGCTGTAGCCGCCTGGACCTGCGCCTAGCACCAGCAGGTCGCAGTCTAAGTCTGATGTACCAACATAAGTTGTGGCTGGGGCCGGGGAGCCCTCACCCCTGCCCTCTCCCAGTGGGAGATGGAGTAAAGACGAAGGTGAGCTCACTAATTTTTCAGGAGCTGTTTGCGCCGTATTTACTTGGGCTAGAGGCTCTTTGGGTGCTGAAGTAACCGATGAATCGGCGCTATCAAGACTCAGAACGACAGAACCTTGCTTGACCTTGTCGCCCAGCTTGACTGCGATAGCTTTGACCACGCCTGCAGCAGACGACGGAATTTCCATCGACGCCTTGTCACTCTCCACCGTCAGCAAACTTTGGTCAACCATGATGCTGTCGCCGACTTTGACGAGCAGTTCAATCACGGTCACCTCATCAAAATCGCCAATATCGGGTACTTTTATTTCCAACATGATCAAACCTTAAATTAAGCCTTCAGCTTCACAGAATAAACATCTATCGGGCCGCCGGAGTTTTTGTCAAACTCGCAGCCTGCATGCATGCCAGCCATGGCAACTTCTTTGGCAGTTTTAGCTGTGATCCAGGCAGTATGCATCGCGCCGAGCGCGAAACTGCGGCCAGAGCCAATGCCCCAAAATTCCTTGAACTCAAAAATCTCACGGTAGCTGTACAAACCGTAAATGCCACTTGAATTGGCAATCACCACCGTAAACTGCATGGATTCGTACGGGTCGTTGTCGTCTTCTTTGGTTTGCAAAAAAAACGTTTCTTTCAGCATTGGATGCAGCTTTAAAAACGTGTCGTAGACCTCGTCTTTGGAATTGAGCTTCAAGTCCGCCTTGGGCAATGCTGCAATGGCTTTGCGCAGCGCAGGAAAGTGCGCCACTGTACCCGCCATACCCACATAGCTCGCGCCCGTTGGTGCATCTACCTTGAAAATTTTGCTGTTAGCTTCATAACGATGCGGCAGCGCCGTGTCGCCAAAAGTTACCAGCGTGTCAGCCGCCATCACGACCTGACCTGCTTTTTTAACCACTACCAAAGTGGTCACAACGTGTGCAGCGCAGGGCCGCCCCAAGCAAGCACCACCACCTCGGAAGGCAGCGCAATACAAGAAGTGAAAAGCGTGGGCGTCATAACAATACGCGCCTGAAGTCACTCAGGATTTGACCCAGATAGCTGTTGAAGCGTGCGGCAGCAGCGCCGTCAATCACCCGGTGATCCCAGGTCAGGGACAGCGGTAACATCAAGCGCGGCTGGAATACCTTGCCATCCCAAACCGGCTCCATATTGCTTTTGCACACGCCTAATATGGCGACTTCTGGCGCGTTGATGATGGGCGTGAAGTAACGCCCGCCAATGCCGCCCAGGCTGGAGATGGTGAAGCATGCGCCCTGCATTTCAGCCGGGCTGAGCTTGCCGTCACGCGCTTTTTTAGCCAGCTCGCCCATTTCGGCGCTGATTTGCATCACGCCTTTTTTGTCGCAGTCACGGATGACGGGCACCATGAGGCCATTGGGGGTGTCGGCTGCAAACGCTATGTGAAAGTACTGCTTGTAAACCACTGCATCGCCATCAATGGAGGCATTGAAGTCCGGAAACTTCTTGAGCGCCGACACGCAGGCTTTGATCAGGAAAGCCAGCATGGTGACTTTGGCGCCACTCTTTTCGTTCTCTTTGTTGGTCGCAACCCTGAAAGCTTCGAGGTCAGTGATATCTGCATCGTCAAAATTGGTGACAGCCGGGATCACAATGGCGTTGCGCAGCAGATTAGCACCGCTGATCTTTTTGATGCGGCCCATTTCCTTGCGCTCAATCGGGCCGAACTTGGTGAAGTCAACCTTGGGCCATGGCAACAAGTCTAGGCCCACACCCGAGCCAGCTGTGTCAGTCGATGCGGCTGGGGCTTTGACAGCTTGAGCGACTGTCTGCATCGCACCTGCCATGACGGACTTGGTGAACGCTTGTACATCATCTAGAGTAATACGGCCTTTTGGGCCAGCGCCTTTGACCTCAGCCAGCGGAACGCCAAGTTCGCGGGCGAACTTGCGCACAGATGGGGAGGCGTGGGGGAGTTGGCCTGTAGGGGCTGTGGTGGGGTTGTGTGGGGATTCCGTTCGCACTGAGCTTGTCGATGTGCTAGTCGGCGTGCTTGGGACGGCTCCGACTGGCTCAGCCAGAACGGTTTGGGGTGCAGGTGCCGACGAAGCAACCGGCGCAGCCGCCGCACCAGCAACAGCGCCCTCCAGCACCGCCAGCAAATCACCAATATTGATTTTGTCGCCCAGCTTGACTTTCAGGTCTTTCAGCACGCCAGCACCTGACGATGGAATCTCCATCGATGCCTTGTCAGACTCGACAGTAACAAGCGACTGCTCGACCTTGATGTTGTCACCCACCTTGACCAGAACTTCAATGACGGTAACGTCTTTAAAGTCACCAATGTCAGGTACGTGGATCTCAACCGAGCCAGTGGCTGCTGCGCTTACTGCAACAGGCACAGGTTTGGTCGCTATAGATTCAGGAGCTGGTTGCGCCCGTACCTCCTGGGCTGGGGCTACATTTGGTGCTGAATTCGAGCCTGTTTCAGTACTTTCCAGACTCAAAACGATGGAACCTTGCTTGACTTTGTCGCCAAGTTTGACTTTGATCTCTTTGACCACGCCCGCTGCGCTCGACGGGATTTCCATCGATGCTTTGTCTGACTCAACCGTCAGCAGCGACTGGTCTGCGGCGATGGTGTCGCCGGGCTTGACGAGTAACTCAATGACCGTGACTTCATCAAAATCACCAATGTCTGGAACTTGAATATCTATGGTTGCCATGTGTCTTTCCCCTTAAGCGAATAAATTAGGCGTACAACGGGTTGATCTTATCGACCTGAATGCCGTATTTTTTAATCGCCTCAGCCACTTTGGCTACCGGCATCGTGCCCTCTTCACTCAAGGCTTTCAGCGCTGCCACCACAATGTAATGACGGTTGATTTCAAAATGCTCACGCAGCTTGCTTCTGAAGTCACTGCGGCCAAAACCGTCTGTGCCCAGCACCTTGAAGGTACGGCCTTTTGGGATGTAGTTGCGAATCTGCTCCGCGTAGGCTTTCATGTAGTCGGTTGACGCGATGACTGGGCCGGTGTGCTTTTCAAGCTGCTGGCCAACAAAAGGCACGCGTGCCGCTTCAAGCGGGTGCAGCAGGCTCCAGCGCTCGGCGTCCTGGCCGTCGCGTGCCAGCTCGTTAAAGCTTGGGCAACTCCAAACGTTGGCAGAGATGCCCCACTCTTTTTCGAGCAGCTCTTGCGCAGCGATAGATTCGCGAAGAATCGTTCCGGAACCAAGTAGCTGTACACGTGGTGTGAGCTTGCTACCTTCTTTGCACAGGTACATGCCCTTGATAATTTGCTCTTCGGTACCTGGCGTCAGGCCGGGCATGGCGTAGTTTTCGTTTAGCAACGTCAGGTAGAAGTACACGTTGTCTTGTTTCTCTACCATGCGTTTCAAGCCGTGGTGCAAGATCACGCCGACTTCATGCGCAAAGGTCGGGTCATAGCTGATGCAGTTGGGAATCGTGCCCGCCATGATGTGGCTGTGGCCGTCTTCGTGCTGCAGGCCTTCGCCGTTCAGCGTGGTGCGGCCTGACGTACCGCCTAGCAAAAAGCCGCGTGCCTGCATGTCGCCAGCAGCCCAGGCCAGGTCGCCCACGCGCTGAAAGCCGAACATCGAGTAGTACACGTAAAACGGGATCATGATGCGGTTATTCGTGCTGTACGACGTGGCCGCCGCAATCCAGCTGCTCATGCCGCCCGCTTCGTTGATACCTTCTTGCAGGATCTGGCCTTTTTTGTCTTCTTTGTAATACATGACCTGGTCTTTGTCGACCGGGGTGTATTGCTGGCCGTCGGGGTTGTAAATACCGATCTGGCGAAACAGCCCTTCCATACCAAAGGTACGTGCTTCGTCGACCAGAATCGGCACCACACGTGGGCCGAGGGCCTGGTCACGCAGCAGCTGTGTCAGGAAGCGCACATAGGCTTGAGTCGTTGAAATCTCGCGCCCTTCAGGTGTGGGCTCCATGACCGACTTGAAGGTGTCCAGTGCGGGCACGGTAAAGCTTTCATCGGCCTTGGTGCGGCGGTGCGGCAGGTAGCCGCCGAGCGCCTTGCGGCGCTCATGCAAGTAGCGCATTTCGGGCGTATCGTCAGCGGGTTTGTAAAATGGAAGCTCGGCGAGCTGACTGTCTGGAATAGGGATATTGAACCGGTCGCGGAAGGCCTTGATGTCTTCATCCGACAGCTTTTTGGTCTGGTGGACGTTGTTTTTGCCTTCACCAATCTTGCCCATTCCAAAACCCTTGACGGTCTTGATGAGCAGCACGGTCGGCTGGTCTTTGTGTTTGACGGCCGAGGCAAATGCAGCGTAGACTTTTTTCGAGTCGTGGCCGCCACGTCGCAGGTCAAAAATTTCATCGTCGCTCATGTGCGCGACCATCTCCAGTGCCTTGGGGTGCTGGCCAAAGAAATGCTTGCGTACGTAGGCACCGTCATTGGCCTTCATGGCCTGGTAGTCGCCGTCCAGTGTATCCATCATGATTTTTTTCAGGATGCCGTCTTTGTCGCGTGCCAGCAGTGGGTCCCAGCCTGAGCCCCATAGCAGCTTGATGACATTCCAGCCTGCGCCCCTGAATTCGCCTTCAAGCTCTTGCACGATCTTGCCGTTGCCGCGCACGGGCCCGTCGAGCCGCTGCAAGTTGCAGTTAATGACGAAGATCAGGTTGTCCAGCTTTTCGCGCGCAGCCAGGCCGATAGCGCCTAAAGACTCAACCTCGTCCATCTCACCGTCGCCGCAAAACACCCAGACCTTGCGGTTTTCAGTGTTGGCAATGCCGCGTGCATGCAAATATTTGAGAAACCGCGCCTGATAAATCGCCATCAATGGGCCGAGACCCATCGATACCGTTGGGAACTGCCAAAACGCAGGCATCAATTTTGGATGCGGATAGCTTGACAAGCCCTTGCCATCAACTTCTTGCCTGAAGTTCAGCAACTGCTCTTCTGTCAAGCGGCCTTCGAGGTAGGCACGCGCATAAACACCGGGCGACACGTGACCCTGGATGTATAGGCAGTCGCCGCCGTGCTCTTTGCCAGGCTCGCTGGACTCAGCGTGCCAAAAATGGTTAAAGCCTGCACCAAACATGCTGGCCAGTGACGCAAACGAACCAATGTGCCCGCCCAGGTCTCCGCCATCCGCAGGGTACAAACGGTTGGCCTTGACAACCATGGCCATTGCATTCCAGCGCATGTAGGCACGCAGGCGCTCTTCAATCTCTAAGTTGCCAGGGGCGTGTTCTTGCTGCTCTGGCTCAATCGTGTTGACGTAACCGGTCGTGGCGGAAAAAGGCATGTCAATGCTTTTTTGCCGCGCGTGTTCTAGCAATTGTTCAAGTAAAAAGTGGGCGCGCGCCGGGCCTTCGCTTTCTATGACTGCCGTGAGCGCATCTGTCCACTCACGGGTTTCCTGCGCGTCTTTGTCGTGCGTGTTGTCTGCGCCCGAGCTTGTGGTCTCAATTGGATTTGCCGCCATGTCTTGTCTCCTGCTTTTAAATTCTGCTGATAGATACCCCGCAGCCCGGTCTGGCGCGGCGCATAAAACTTGCGTCTACAGGTTTGTAAACGCTGATTTAAACTTGAACTTGAAGTTTCGCATATTTTTTTATAAATTTCAAATAATGATCATAGATTTCATATTAAGAAATTTAAATGACTTGGCACCCCCTGTAAACCCGAGGCGATGCGGCCAAAGCACTTAAACTGCTTTGACTTATTTATGCCTAACAACGACGCTTTATCAGCAATGCCAGTAGCGAACACCAAAGCAGTCGTTTGGTGGCGTCATTGGTGGCGCGAGCAATCACCCGCGCGGCAAGACCGCTTCATCATGCTTGGCCCGTTGCTGGCCGTGATATTGTTTCTGGCCGCTGTAATTGCCGCCTTTGGTTATTTGCGAATCGAGGAGATTGACCGGGAGCAGCAAGCGCTAAAACGCGATGTTGAGTACGCCCAGCAACGCTTGCGCCTGCGCCTGCTGGAGCGCCAGGAGCAGCTGATGCGAATTGGCCGCGACGTGTCGAATAAGGAGATTGATGCTGAAGAATTTGTCGCGCAAGCGGAGTCATTGGTTAACCAGTATCCTGAACTATTGGCCGTGACGTGGATTGACGGCCGGCGGCGCGTCAAGGTCAGCTACGCATCGGCCAGCGCCAGTGGAGAGCAAGTCCGTCCGGCAGGTGCCCAGCTCAAGCTGGGAGAGACCAGCGGCACTTACGACCTGGCGCGGGATTTACGCCAGCCTGTTTATTCACGCCCCATGAACCCACAGGACGGCAGCAACGCCGTACCTTCTACGCTACAAATTTTGATTCCGCTTGATGACCAGGGCAAATTTGGCGGCGTCATCATGGGTGAATATGCGATAGACGGGTTGTTGCGTTTTGGCGTGCCTACCGAGGTCACGGCCAAATATGCAGTCACACTGCTGGACGATCAAAACAATGTGTTGGCTGGTAATCTACCGCCACCGCGCAGCCCAGCGGTGCGGCTATTGCCCTGGTCTGACAGCGCGGCAGAATACGAGATTCCGGTGTCACCGGTAGGCAATGGCCTGTTGATACGCGCACAGGGCTACAGGGCGTCACTGGGCGTGGTGGGTAGCGGTTTTTTTTGGCTTGTTAGCGCGTTAAGCGCGCTAACCCTCTGGATGCTGCTCGGCACATGGCGCCACACGCGGCGCAGGGTGCAGGCGCAGCAGGCTTTGATCAAGGAAACCAATTTTCGCCGGGCCATGGAAAACTCAATGCTCACCGGCATGCGCGCGCTGGACATGACGGGACGCATCACCTACGTCAACCCGGCCTTTTGTCAAATGACGGGCTTGCAGGAGTCAGACCTGATAGGCCGCATGCCGCCGTTTCCGCACTGGCCCGTCAATGAAATTGAAACATCAATGTGGTTGTTGAACGAAGAGCTGGCGGGCCGCACACCGACTGGCGGTTTTGAGTTGCGGGTGCAGCGCAAAAATGGTGAAATTTTCGATGCGCGCATGTATGTGTCGCCGCTGATAGACCCCAGGGGCCAGCAAACCGGCTGGATGACGTCGATGACCGACATTACCGAGCCCAGGCGGATTCGCGATGAGTTGTCTGCATCCTACGATCGCTTTACCACTGTGCTGGAAGGCCTGGATGCGGCAGTTTCTGTTGCGCCACTTGGCAGCGAAGAAATGTTGTTTGCCAACAAACTGTATCGCTCGTGGTTTGGTACCGAGGTGTCTGGCCATATGAATCTGATTGCGCAGGCTGGTGTACCTGCTGCCCCGCCCACTGACGACGCGCTCGATGCCGTGGATGGCCTGGCGGGGTTTCCAACTGACACACTGACAACCGCCCAATCTGCCAACGCAGAAATCTATGTACCCAAGTTGTCCAAGTGGCTGGAAGTGCGCTCGCGCTACCTGACCTGGGTTGACGGCCGCCTGGCGCAAATGGTCATTGCTACTGACATCACACCGCGTCGGCATGCTGAAGAACAAGCTGCCCAACAAAACGAGCGCGCCCAAACGGCCAGCCGCCTGATCACCATGGGCGAGATGGCGTCCAGCGTGGCGCACGAACTAAATCAGCCACTGACCGCTATCAACAACTATTGCAACGGCATGGTGTCGCGCATCAAAGCCGACAAAATTTCTACCGCCGAGCTGTTGCTGGCACTTGAAAAAACTGCCAGGCAGGCACACCGGGCGGGCCAGATCATTCAGCGCATCCGCTCGTTTGTTAAGCGTAGTGAACCGAATCGAACGCTGTCCGATGTAGACAACATGGTGAACAATGCCATGGAGCTGGCTGAGATAGAACTGCGCCGCCACCATGTGCGTTTGTCGCATTACATCGCCGCACGGCTGCCACAAGTCCTGGTGGACCCGATCCTGATTGAGCAGGTGCTGATCAACCTGATGAAAAATGCGGCCGAGTCGATTGAACACGCCAATTTGCCAACTGCCAGGCGTAGCGTTGAATTGCGGGTGGTGCCAAAAACCATTGAGGACCGGCAGGTGGTCGAATTTTCAGTGCTGGACTCGGGGCGCGGCTTGTCGCCTGAAGTGATGGGGCGTTTGTACGAGGCCTTCTACTCCACCAAGGCAGAAGGTATGGGCATAGGCCTGAAGCTTTGCCGCAGTATTGTCGAGTCGCATCAAGGGCGGCTGGAGGCTGAGAACCTCTACAATGGAAACGAAGTTACGGGCTGCAGGTTTACATTTTGGATACCCGTGTCCCCCTTGATAGCCTCGCTGTTGGAGCCTGCTCCTTTTGCTACTGAACCCTTAGCAGAAAATTTGGCGCTAAAGAATTCAAACACTTCTTGAGAAGTTCACGAAAGAAAACCCGGCTATGAGCTTGATTCCCAAAAAAGGCACTGTCTACGTTGTTGACGACGATGAGGGCGTACGCGACTCTTTGCAGTGGCTACTGGAGGGCAAGGACTACCGGGTGCGCTGTTATGAGTCAGCTGAAACCTTTTTAGGCCGCTACGACCCACGTGAGGTCGCCTGCCTGATTGTGGACATCCGCATGGGCGGCATGACCGGTCTGGAGCTGCAAGACAAACTGGTGGAGCGTAAATCGCCCTTGCCTATCGTTTTCATCACAGGCCACGGCGATGTACCGATGGCCGTCAACACCATGAAGAAGGGGGCGATGGACTTTATCCAGAAGCCGTTTCAGGAAGAAGCGCTGGTTAATCTGGTTGAACGCATGCTGGAGCAGGCCAAGGAAGCCTTTGCTGGCCACCAGCAGTCCGCCAGCCGCGACGCCCTGCTGGCCAAGCTGACATCCCGTGAGTCGCAGGTGCTTGAGCGTATCGTGGCGGGCCGACTGAACAAACAAATTGCCGACGACCTAGGCATCAGCATCAAAACAGTCGAGGCACACCGCGCCAACATCATGGAAAAGCTGAACGCCAACACTGTGGCTGACTTGCTGAAAATTGCATTGGGATCAACAACAGCCAAGGTCTGAGTTAAATTTTGCTCGCTATATTATTTATAGCTGCTTGCGCCCGTTTGCACTAGGCTAACGGGCGTTTTTATTGATAAATACGCGTCTATACAGATAAACAAGCCATGACAGCCCAAATCATTGACGGAAACGCCCTCTCCAAACAACTGCGACTGCAGGTTGCCCAGCGCGCCGCTGCCCTGCGCGCGCGCGGTATTACGCCCGGCTTGGCCGTGGTGCTGGTGGGCGATAACCCAGCCAGCCAGGTGTACGTTCGCAACAAGGTCAAGGCATGTGAGGACAACGGACTGTTTTCAGTGCTCGATAAACACCCGGCTACCTTGAGTGAAGCAGACTTGTTGGCGCGAGTTGATGCGCTGAATAACGACCCTGCGATTCACGGCATTTTGGTGCAGCTACCGCTACCAGCGCATATTGACGCACAAAAGGTGATCGAAGCTATCGCACCCGCCAAAGACGTCGACGGCTTTCACGTCGCCAGCGCGGGTGCGTTGATGGTTGGCCAACCCGGCTTTTGGCCCTGCACGCCGTATGGCTGCATGAAGATGCTGGACAGCATTGGCTACGACTTACGCGGCAAATACGCCGTCGTGATTGGCCGCAGCAACATTGTGGGCAAGCCGATGGCGCTGATGCTGCTGCAAAAAAATGCAACAGTCACGGTCTGCCACAGCGCCACGACTGACTTGAAAGCCGTAACGCTGCAAGCCGATGTGATCGTGGTTGCGGTCGGTAAACGCAATGTTCTGACGGCAGATATGGTCAAACCAGGCGCTGTCGTGATTGATGTGGGCATGAACCGCGATGACAACGGCAAGCTGTGCGGCGATGTGGACTTTGAGGGCGTAAGCCAGATCGCAGGTTACATCACGCCAGTGCCAGGTGGTGTCGGGCCGATGACGATCACCATGCTTTTAGTCAACACGCTTGAGGCAGCCGAGCGTTTTTAGTTTCAGTCAGTAGTCCGTGTTAGCCCAAATGGCGTAACGCGACAATTCGGTTGAAGCAACTTCAAGTTACCCCGGACTGCCGCTGCGGCAATGCTGAGTGGTGACGGCTCAAACGCAACGAGCGCATTCAATAAAAACCTTAAAGCTATCAATTAAATAGCCGCTAGCGCCTGTTTATCATTGGCTTCAGCGGTTTTCTATTGTAAATTTTGATGATAAGAAACCTTCACAAGGCGAGAATCTGCAAAGTTAAACAGTTCCACAAGTGCTTCAAAATGTTCTAGACTTATTTTTGTAAACGCAGAAAACAAGCCATGAACACCGCAACACAACCCATCCAATCCGCCCAACTCACGCCAAAACTAACTGGCGAAACCATTTCGCAGCTACAACCGCAGCTTGACCTGTGCACCTACGCAGAAGACCCCACGGTCCACATTCGCAATGCTTGGACGCAGTCAAGCCAGCGCAACCAGCGTAACCGGACACTGCCTATCGGCACATCTGTTGCAATGGTCTTTGGTGGCCAGGCCTTGGTCTGCAGCCTGCGAAAATCCGCGTCGTCCGTACCCGACATCTACGCCCGCATGCTGCCTAGCGAGATTGCGCTAAAAGAAGACATATCGTTAGAAGTGTGGCCGCAATGGCGGCACGCAGGTTGCGCGTCAGACTACTTTGCCTTGGACGAAGCTATGGCGGGCATGCCCTGGCGCTGGAACGTTCGCAGGCAGGACGACGCCATCATCATCGTGCCAGCTGCACAGCCTTTGAGCACAGTGTTGGGGCTGCAAATCACCTGCCCCTTCACCGACGAACCGCTGCTAGAACTACACCCCTACGCAGGTAGCTGGGTTACACCCACCACCTTCTTAGACCGCCACCCGCCCA
This sequence comes from Polaromonas sp., assembly GCA_043756405.1. Lineage (GTDB taxonomy): Bacteria > Pseudomonadota > Gammaproteobacteria > Burkholderiales > Burkholderiaceae_C > Polaromonas. Next base: position 26,208 of record JAYURC010000140.1, on the reverse strand, counting down.
TCTATCCGCAAAACCCGCAAGACGCCTGGGGCTGGCTGCTGCCTACCGCGCCGCGGGCTTTAGAGCTGGAAGGCTATCGCTTTCGCAGTGTGTGGGACTACGCAGTCAACCCAATCTTGCGAAGTCGCCATTCGGAGAAGGAAAGTATTTTGGAGCGGCTCGTACGCGCAACGCAGCATCGCTTGCTTGTAGATGAAGCGTGGCGCGTCAGGGCGACTCGTCACGCTGACGTTATTCGTATGTTGGCGGGACAAACTGTTATTGATGAAAGGGCGCATTTATATTTTTTAGCTTTGACTGAAATGCTCACGTGCACTTAAAGGTAAACGGCATTGTTTTTTTCACAGGTATTTGCATTGATATGGACACAACTTGCAAGTACCGTGGTTACCACCACCCCACTATGTTTTAAAAGGAATTAGTTATGAAGATTGCCCTTATGCAACTCCCTTGGAATTACAAGCCATGGTCGTTAAGCGGACTGTCAGCACTGCTTGAACAGGTCGGTAACGTTGATTTAATCGTTTTTCCAGAGTCCATGCCATTTGCAGCTACGGTTACTCACGAAGAGGCTTCAAGTCAATTGGGTCAAGCTGGTCAGGCAACTAGCAACTGCACGTTCATCTCCGGCGGTTACGTGCGAGAGGGCGATGCAAGGCGCAATCGCGTCTATCTGACCAGCAATGGCAAAGTGATTCAGTGGTATGACAAACAAATTCGGTGGCCAAGTGAACGCTTCACAGAAGGTGACAATGCCGAACTTTTTGAGTGGGACGCAAATCGATGCGTCCCACTCGTCTGCGCCGACGCAGGCGATGACTTAAGCCATCGAAAAGTAAAAATGATGTCTGCGGCAGTTGGAGCAGGTGCCGGACCGAAAGTGCCGATAGTTATCAGCTCATATGGCGGTGGTTTGATGACCAATTATTGGCAACCCGCCTTGCGAGAATGGAGCAGAGGATGCAACGCACCAGTCGTCATTTGCGGCATATCTGGCTGGCATACCGAACAAACCTATGGCTATATGGGCGGGAAACATCCTTTCGGCGGCGGGGGCAGTGGCGTTTTTTGGCCTGATGGCTATGAGCTTCAAACTGCGGTTGAGGGGATAGTCACTGTTGACCTCAAGCAACGGACTATGGCGCACCAAAGCTTTGGCACAACGTAAAAATTCTACGGCAGCCACAGGCTGACGCCGCAAATTTAACGCAATGACAAGCCAGTTCAAAGATCAGATTTGCCCAAAGTACCCCGAAATATTGGACTCCTCATTGGCACCGTCTGGCATAGGCAACGGCTGGGTTGCGCTGGTAGACGAGCTATGCGCGCTGCTGTCTGAAGACGTCATAAAAACCGCGCAGCCGTGCAAAGCCAGTCAGGTCAAAGAAAGACTCGGGGAGTTTCGGTTTTATTGTCTTTCTCCGCCGCAAAGCGACTACCGCAAAGCTGCTATCGACGCGGCACGGTGGCAGTCCGCGGCGACCTGTGATGTTTGCGGATCAGCCGGGCAACTGGTTTCTGAGAGGGGCTGGCTTATAACGCGTTGCGCGAGGCATCGCGACGTTCCGGTTTTGTAACCGCATGGGCATACTTATTTTTCCCGGCTCAGTCGCCAAAGTGCAAATCCCGCACACAGCCACTGCCCAAAATACATCGCACTGCCGAGCCCGTGCAACAACTTCAAGTTACCACCGTCAACCCGCGCACTGACAATGCGCGGCGACAAACCAAACTCTACCATCACCGCCAGTAGCAAGCCAGTCACTACATATTTAATAGCTGCTTGCGCATGTAGATCATACGTTACAGCCTCTTTTTGATTATAAACAAGCAATAAGAACATGGCGCAAGCAATGCTGAGCCAGGTTTGCGCTGAAAACAATTTTGCAGCTATTTGCCCTGCGGTGGCTGGGCTGGGGAGGTGGATGAACAGCTGGGGCACGATGATGAAACCCAGCGCTGTCAGGCTGCCCCACCACAGGGCGGCAATCATTAGGCCAAAGCGATAGCGCATGAAAATATTTGATGTTGTTTTAGATGTACATCACCGCGATGATTTCGTAGCGTTTCAAGCCGCCCGGCGCCTGAAACTCCACCGAGTCACCTTCGTCTTTGCCAATCAAGGCGCGTGCAATGGGTGAGCTGATGTTGACCCGACCAAACTTGATGTCGGCCTCGTCTTCGCCGACGATCTGATATGTCACCTTGTTGCCGGACTCTTCGTCTTCCAGCTCAATGGTGGAGCCAAACACCACTTTGCCGCCCGCGTCCATCTCTGACGGGTCGATGATTTGTGCCACCGACAGCTTGCCTTCAATTTCCTGAATCCGGCCTTCTACGAAGCCTTGACGGTCTTTGGCGGACTCGTACTCGGCGTTTTCGCTCAAATCACCCTGTGCACGCGCTTCAGAAATCGCGTTGATCACCCATGGGCGGTGAACTGTTTTTAGCTCATGCAACTCGACTTTGAGTTTTTCGGCGCCAATTTTGGTGATGGGGATAGTAGCCATGTCGGTCTCTGTGTGTGTGTCTGTAAATAACGAAACCGCCACAGGTTACCCGGTGGCGGCGATGGTCGGTGCCAGTTTAGTTGAAATTGTCAGGCCAATTGCAGGTGCATCTCTTGCACTGAAATGACACCCAGATTGTCCAAATGCTTCATGCCTTCAACAGCAGCCTCAGCGCCAGCAATGGTGGTGAAAGTTGTCACTCTGGCCAGCAAAGACGACGTGCGGATCTGCCGGGAATCAGCAATCGCATTGCGCCGCTCTTCAACCGTGTTGATAACCAGCGCAATCTCGTTGTTCTTGATCATGTCAACCACGTGCGGGCGGCCTTCGGTGACCTTGTTCACTGTGCCGCAAGCAATGCCTGCGGCGGTGATTGCAGCGGCAGTGCCTTTGGTCGCCACAATGTCAAACTTCATAGCAGCTAGCGCACGCGCTACTTCGACTGCACGTGGTTTGTCATTATTTTTAACGGTTAAAAAGACGCGGCCTGATGTCGGCAGTTTTGTACCCGCGCCCAGTTGTGACTTGACAAATGCCTCGCCAAAGGTTTTGCCGACGCCCATCACTTCGCCGGTCGACTTCATCTCAGGCCCCAAAATCGTGTCAACACCGGGAAACTTGACAAACGGGAACACGGCCTCTTTGACACTGAAGTATGGCGGCGTTACTTCTTTGCTGATTCCGTCAACAACAAGGCCCTGGGACGCCAAAGACTGGCCGACCATGCAGCGCGCTGCAACTTTGGCCAACTGGATGCCAGTGGCCTTACTGACAAACGGCACAGTGCGCGAGGCACGCGGATTAACTTCAAGCACGTAAATCACGTCTTGGCCGTCGTTATGCTGAATGGCAAACTGAACGTTCATCAAGCCGACCACATTCAAGGCAGCAGCCATGGCCGATGTTTGGCGTTTGATCTCAGTGACTGTGTCTTTGCTGAGTGAATAAGGCGGCAATGAGCAGGCCGAGTCGCCGCTGTGCACGCCCGCTTGCTCGATGTGCTCCATCACGCCGCCGATAAACGTCGCACCGGTGTCGTCGCGTATGCAGTCCACATCGCATTCAATCGCGTCATTTAAAAAGCGGTCAAGCAGCACCGGCGAGTCATGACTGACCTTGACGGCTTCGCGCATGTAGCGCTCCAGATCGCGCTGCTCATGCACGATTTCCATTGCGCGGCCACCCAGCACATAGCTGGGGCGCACCACCAGCGGGTAGCCCAGTGCACTGGCTTTTTCAAGCGCTTCCGGTTCAGTACGTGCCGTGGCGTTGGGCGGCTGCTTTAACGCTAACTCACGCAGCAAGCTTGAGAACCGCTCACGGTCTTCAGCGGCGTCAATCATGTCGGGTGATGTACCGATGATGGGCACGCCGTTGGCCTCGAGGTCCAGTGCCAGCTTCAGGGGCGTTTGCCCACCGTATTGAACAATCACGCCAAAGGGCTTTTCTTTGTCAACAATCTCCAGCACGTCTTCCAGCGTCAGTGGCTCAAAGTACAGGCGGTCTGACGTGTCGTAGTCAGTCGATACCGTTTCGGGGTTGCAATTGACCATGATGGTCTCGTAACCGTCTTCACGCATGGCCAGGGCGGCGTGTACGCAGCAGTAGTCGAACTCAATGCCCTGCCCGATGCGGTTGGGCCCGCCGCCGAGTACCATGATTTTTTTGTTGGTGGTCGGCTCTGCTTCGCATTCCGAACCTTCAGCCTCATAAGTGGAATACAGGTAAGCGGTGTTGGTCGCAAACTCTGCCGCGCAGGTGTCCACACGCTTGTAAACCGGACGAACGCCCAGTGCTTTGCGGCGCTCACGAATCGCGGTGTCGGTGGTTTTAAGTTGCTTGGCCAGGCGGCGGTCTGAAAAGCCTTTTTGCTTGAGCGTGCGCAGCGTGGTGGCATCAAGTTGCCCAAGCGATGTGGTCTCAAGCTCCAGCTCAATTTTGACAATCTGCTCGATCTGCACCAAAAACCAAGGGTCGATTTTGGTGAGTGCAAAAACTTCGTCCACGCTCATGCCCATTGCAAATGCATCGCCCACGTACCAAATGCGGTCCGGGCCAGGTGCGCCCAGTTCTTTTTCCAGAACTTCGCGGTCTTGGGTTTTTTCGTTCATGCCGTCAACGCCGACTTCCAGGCCGCGCAGGGCTTTTTGGAACGACTCCTGAAACGTCCGGCCCATGGCCATCACTTCACCCACCGACTTCATTTGTGTGGTCAGGCGCGAATCAGCTGTCGGAAATTTCTCAAAGGCAAAGCGCGGAATTTTTGTGACCACGTAGTCGATGCTGGGCTCAAACGACGCCGGTGTAGCGCCACCCGTGATCTCGTTGCGCAGCTCGTCCAGCGTATAGCCCACCGCCAGCTTGGCAGCGACTTTGGCAATCGGGAAACCCGTGGCTTTAGAAGCCAGCGCCGATGAACGCGACACACGCGGGTTCATCTCAATCACCACCATGCGGCCGTCGACTGGATTGATGGAAAACTGGACGTTGGAGCCGCCGGTATCAACGCCAATTTCACGCAGCACCGCCAAGGATGCATTGCGCAAAATCTGGTATTCCTTGTCGGTCAGGGTCTGTGCGGGGGCGACGGTGATCGAGTCACCAGTATGCACGCCCATCGGGTCCAGGTTTTCAATCGAGCAGACGATGATGCAGTTGTCCGCCGTGTCGCGCACCACCTCCATCTCGTATTCTTTCCAGCCAAGGAGCGACTCTTCAATCAGCAGCTCGTTGGTGGGTGACGCTTCCAACCCGCGTTTGCAGATCACTTCAAACTCTTCAGAGTTATAAGCAATACCGCCACCCGTTCCGCCCAACGTGAAGCTGGGGCGAATCACCGTTGGGAAACCCAGCGTTTTTTGTACTGACCAGGCTTCATCAAGGGTATGCGCGATGCCTGAGCGAGCTGAGCCCAAGCCGATTTTGGTCATTGCATCTTTGAACTTCAGGCGGTCTTCGGCTTTGTCAATCGCCTCTGGCTTCGCACCAATCAGCTCGACCTTGTACTTTTCCAGCACGCCGTTGTGCCACAAATCGAGCGCGCAGTTTAGCGCCGTTTGCCCACCCATCGTTGGCAAAATTGCATCAGGCTTTTCTTTCGCAATGATTTTTTCAACGGTCTGCCAGGTAATCGGTTCGATGTAAGTCACATCCGCCGTCGCCGGGTCGGTCATGATCGTTGCCGGGTTGCTGTTGATCAAAATGACCTTGTAGCCCTCTTCACGCAACGCCTTGCAGGCCTGCACGCCAGAGTAGTCAAACTCACAAGCCTGACCAATGATGATGGGGCCCGCGCCAATGATGAGAACGGATTTGATGTCGGTGCGTTTGGGCATATAAACTCTTGATCTGAAGTCAGTTCAGTGGCAGCGTGGCGATGTCCCAGACGGCCATCACCGATACAGCATCGCCCTCGGTTCGATCTGCAACGAAATCAAGTGGCTTGCCAAAGGCGAAGGGCAGCATCTCAAAGCTCACCGGTCTGAATTCATAGTTAACACCCTCGACCGCTCGCTCTAGTTCAATGTTGTGTCCGCCAGCCCCACCAAATCGGTTGCTATTGGCCTCATGGGTGACACAAAGGTAACGGCTGCCGCTGCGCCGGACATTGTGCAGCGCCTTGTAAATCAAATCGTTGGTGAAATGAATAAAACAATCGCGCACAAAGACCATATCAACTTTTGGCAGGTCGTCAGCAACCAGATCAATAAGCTTGAATTCGACGCCAGGCCGCGTATAAAAAACTTGATTGCTTTCGATCAGGGCCGGTACGATGTCGCCACCGATATAGGAAATGCCGCGGAGGTCAACATCCTTCATCCAGTTGAAGTCGCCGCACGGAACGTCCAGCAGTGTGCTTACCGACAGGCGTCTGAGCATGTCAGGCAGCCCCGCAACCAGCATTCGAGTTTCGGCTGTGTCCGAGCCGTGACCAGACGCGCTGTCTAGACTGGGCCATTTGCGATTTTGATAAACGTCTGAAAAAAACTCTTCTCTGTAGTTGCTCATTATCAGGACTCCAATTGGGAAGACAGGAAAGATTGCGGCAGGTGCTCAGCAACTGACTGAGCCACAAGAAGCATAAATCGGTCAAAAAGATAGCTGACATCATGCGGCCCGGGCGACGCCTCGGGATGGCCCTGAAAGCAAAACGCGGGTTTATCTTTCCAGGCCAGACCTTGCAGCGTGCCATCGAACAGGCTGATATGAGTTGCACGCACATGTGCTGGCAGGCTGGTCATATCTACCGCAAAGCCATGGTTTTGGCTGGTGATGCTAACGCGACCGCCGTGTTTATCGTCGGTCGTGAGGTCTTTGACTGGATGGTTCGCGCCGTGGTGGCTTTGCTGCATTTTGAAGGTTTTGGCACCTGCTGCCAAAGCCATGATCTGGTGGCCCAGGCAAATACCGAAAACAGGAATACCGGATTCAATCAACTCACGCGCCGCGGTGATGGCGTAGTCGCACGGTTCAGGGTCGCCCGGGCCGTTTGACAAAAATACCCCATCGGGTTTGAGCGCCAAAACCGCTGCACTTGATGTTTGCGCAGGAACTACCGTGATGCGCGCGCCGCGCTCGGCCAACATGCGCAAAATGTTTTTCTTAACGCCGAAATCGTAAGCAACAACGTGGAACTTAGGGTCAGTTTGATCGCCGTAGCCTGGCTTGGTGTCGACAGAACCAAGTTTCCACTCGGTTTGCGTCCATGGGTAACTTTGCTGACATGAAACAACTTTGGCCAGGTCAAGTCCGGCCATGCTGGGTGCGCTTTGAGCCGCTGAAATCGCTTTGTCAATGTCCGCCTGAGACACAATTTTGCCCGTGCCAAGCGCCATGATGCAGCCGTTTTGCGCACCTTTGGTGCGCAAATGGCGGGTGAGTTGCCGGGTGTCAATATTCGCGATAGCCACCGTACCTTCGCGCACCAAATACTCAGACAAAGTCATCGACATGCGAAAGTTAGATGCCAGCAGCGGCAAATCTTTGATGATCAGGCCAGCGGCGTAAACTTTTTCTGACTCCACATCTTCGGCATTGATGCCGTAGTTGCCAATGTGCGGGTAGGTCAGCGTGACGAGTTGCTGGCAGTAGCTGGGGTCGGTCAAAATTTCTTGATAACCCGACATGGCAGTATTGAAAACCACCTCACCTGTTGTGCTGCCTGGCGCACCAATAGAGTTACCCACGAACACTGTGCCGTCTGCCAAAGCCAAAATAGCGTGTGGGTTGGAAAGGGACGATCCCTGTAATGACAAAAGCACGGGGCCTCCTGACGGCTAACGATTGATTTCGGCTAGCCCAAGCGTTCTTTCACCTGTTTTTCTGTCCGGGACAGGTGAGCTGCTTTTGTGATGATTTTTGCGTCTAGAAGCTGGGGCTAGCTGGGATTAAAAAAGCCCTTGATTATAGCCTTTGATCCAAACTTGAATCGCCCCTCAAGGAGGAGAAATGCAGGCAAATTGCAGCAGCAGCAGCCACATTTAAAGACTCTTCTCCGCCCGGCTGTGCAATGCGCACTTTGACAGCGGCTTTGGCCATTAAATGCTCGCTCACGCCCTGCCCTTCATGCCCCATGACCCATGCGCAAGGCATAGGCAGCCTGGACAGGCCTAAAACGTTGCCACCGTGGGAGCTGGTAGCCACCAAAGGTACCTTCAGCGCCTCCAGTACTTCGACCTCCACGCCTTCATGCAACTGCAAGCCAAAGTGTGCGCCCATGCCGGCACGCAGTACTTTAGGAGACCACAGCGCCGCTGTACCCTTGAGTGCGATGACCTGCGCAAAGCCGAACGCCGCCGCACTGCGCAGCATCGAGCCTACGTTGCCTGCATCTTGCACGCGGTCCAAAACCAGACTCGCAACCAATGGCTGCAGCGGCGGCTGTGCCGGCAAATCGGTCACAAACCCCATGCTGGCCGATGACTCCAAGCCACTGATCTGGGCAAACAGAGCGTCTGAAATTACTATATTTTTTATAGCTGCTTGCGCCCATATTGATTGGGCTACAGGCCAAAAAGACTCAGAAAATACACCTAAACCGGGTTTAAAACCGCGCAATAGCGCCGCTCTGACCAAGTGATCGCCTTCCAGCCACACCCGCCCCTGTTTGCGGTAAGCGGTGCTGTCTGACGACAGCTTGCGCAACACCTTGATCAAAGGGTTGCCGGGTGAGGTGATGAGTTCGAGCGTAGCCGTCACAGCAAAACGGCAGCTACCGGTGCGAAAGTTTTACGGTGTTGAGGGCAGGCGCCGTGCTGGCGCAGGGCCAATAAGTGCGCGGCCGTGCCGTAGCCTTTGTGGCCCGCAAAACCGTACTGCGGAAAAAGTAAATCGTAGTCAGCACACCAGCGGTCGCGGGTGACTTTTGCCAAGATGGATGCCGCAGAAATGACGGGCATCAGCGCGTCGCCTTTGACGATGGCCTCGGCCAGCAGGTTCAGCACCGGCAGCCGGTTGCCATCTATTAGCGCCTTGTGCGGCTTAAGGCGCAAACCCTCTACCGCACGCTTCATGGCCAGCATGGTGGCTTGCAAGATGTTCAGCTCATCAATCTCTTCAGCGGTGGCCATGGCAATGGAGCAGCAAAGCGCCTTGGCACGGATCTCGTCATAAAGCTTGTCTCGCTGCAGGGCCGTGAGCTTTTTTGAGTCGGCCAGGCCTCGAATGGGCTGGAGCTCATCCAAGATAACCGCAGCAGCAACAACGGGCCCCATCAGCGGCCCGCGCCCTGCTTCGTCAACACCAGCTATCAAGCCTGGTGCGTCCCAAGACAGTGACACTTGCTCAGCAGTTAAGAATTTTTTCGATGGCATCAGTGGCTAATTGGGGGGTGTTGCGCAACAAATCGGTGTGCAAGCGGTTAAAACGTTTCGCAAGGACTGCTATTTTGGCAGGCTCTCGGGTCTTGATATCAACCCATTGCAAAACAGCCTCTGCCAATGCTTGCGGTGTGGCAGCGTCTTGCAGCAGTTCAGGCACGACAAAGTCTTCGCACAAAATATTCGGCAAACCGACCCAAGGCTGAAGCTTTTTGCGTTGCATGATGCGCCACGACAGCCAGTTCATGTTGTATGCAATCACCATTGGCCGCTTGAAAAGCGCAGCTTCAAGGGTTGCAGTGCCGCTGGCAATCAACGTCACGTCGCAGGCCGCAAGCGCGGTGTGCGACTGCCCACTGAGTATCTGCACGTTTTTCAACCCCGCTTCATTGGCCATGCGCTCAATTTCGGGCTTTAGAGCACGGATGGCAGGCACTATAAATTTAATAGCTGGCTGGACATGATTTATAAAGGCCGCAGCCCTAAAAAAGCGTTTTGCAAGATACTTGATTTCAGATTGTCGGCTACCTGGCAAGATAGCAACAACCGTGTCTGCATCGTCTAAACCCAATGTGACTCTGGCCGCTAACCGGTCTGATTGAATTGGAATAACTTGAGCCAGCGGGTGTCCAACGTAGGTGGCTGCAATGCCATGCTGCGCCAGCAAAGCCGTCTCAAAAGGGAAAATACACAGAACATGATCCACGCTGCGGCGTATCTTTTCAACCCGGTCTGCACGCCACGCCCAGATGGACGGGCAGACAAAATGCACCGTCTTGACACCTTTTGCTTTAAGCGCAGCTTCCAGGTCAAGGTTAAAGTCTGGCGCGTCGACGCCAATAAAAATATCAGGCGGGTTAGCCAGCAAACGAGTCTTGAGCTGCTCCCTGATGTCGATAATCTCGCGGTAGTGACGCAACACCTCGACGTAACCACGCACCGCCAGCTTGTCGCTTGGCCACCAGGCGTCAAAACCGAGGCGCACCATGTTTGGCCCACCAATACCAAAAGTCTGCAAATCAGGCCAGCGTATCTTTAAGCCGTCGAGCAACAAACCTGCAAGCAGATCGCCGGAAGTCTCCCCAGCAACCATCGCTACTGTTGGGGTTTTCGCCATAGAACCTACCTGACGATTCCGCGTTGCGGCGAGGTTTGCTCTAAAAACGAGAGCATCGTACGAATGTCTGGTGCGGATTCAGGGTATTTTTCAATCAAGGCGGAAATTTGTTGTTGCGCCATATCGAGAGTCAGACCATCGCGATACAAGGCTTTGTGCATGGCTTTGACTGCGGCGATTCGTTCAGGCGAAAAACCCCGCCTGCGCAGGCCCTCAAAGTTCATGGTGCGTGCTTCAGCGGGCTGGCCTTGCGATGTGACAAACGGCGGCAAGTCAGCAAAAAGCAAAGAGCACATCGCGGTCATGCTGTGCGCACCCAGGCGTACGAACTGATGCACCACAGTGAACCCGCCAAGAATGACCCAGTCATCTACGTGTACGTGTCCTGCCAGTTGAGAGTTGTTGGCAAAAATCGTATGGTTGCCAACCTGGCAGTCATGTGCCAAGTGCACATAAGCCATGATCCAGTTGTCGTTGCCCACGCGCGTTACGCCGACATCTCCCGGTGATCCAATATTAAAGGTACAAAACTCGCGGATTGTGTTTTTGTTACCAATGACCAGCTCGCAAGGTTCGCCGGCGTACTTTTTGTCTTGAGGAATGGCGCCGAGTGAATTGAACTGAAAAATCCGGTTGTCGCAGCCAATCGTGGTGTGACCCTCAATGACACAGTGCGCGCCAATTGTGGTGCCCGCACTGACTTTGACATGCGGGCCGATGACTGTGTATGGCCCAACGATGACTGTGCTGTCAATGTCAGCATTTGAGTCAACAACAGCTGTTGAATGAATACCCATTAACGTTATGCGATCGTGCGCATCGTACACATGAGCTGCGCTTCGCAGGCCACTGCATCACCGACACGGGTTGTGCCGGTAAATTTAAAAATGCCTGCTTTCATGCGGTCAAGGCTCACATCCATGATGAGCTGGTCACCGGGCTCAACCGGACGCTTGAATCGGGCACCGTCGATTCCGGCAAAGTAATACACGGTTTTCTCATCAGGAGCTTGACCCAGCATGTCAAACGCCAGCAGCGCAGCAGCTTGTGCCATGGCTTCCAGCATCAACACGCCCGGCATCACTGGGCGATGCGGGAAATGCCCCATAAAAAAAGGCTCGTTAATAGTAACATTTTTTAGCGCCTTGATGCGTTTGCCTTTGTCAATTTCCAGCACGCGGTCCACCAAGAGAATCGGGTAACGGTGCGGCAATTGCTTCAAAATTTGGTGGATGTCCATCATGACTTTTCTTTATGTTTTTTTAGGCGTAATGGTTTTTTCAACCACACGCAGTCTGTCGCGTAACGTATGCAATTGTTTAACGGTGGCTGCATTTTTTTCCCACGCAGCATTGTCGTCGATAGGAAACAGGCCGGTGTAATTTCCTGCCTTCAAAATCGATCGTGTCACCACCGAGGCAGCTGAAATATGAACATGATTGGCCAACGTCAAATGCCCCAGCACGACGGCCCCACCGCCTATGGTGCAGTGCATGCCGATGTTGGCGCTGCCAGCAACACCGACGCAACCGGCTAGCGCTGAATGTGCTCCGATCCGCACGTTGTGGGCAATCTGAATCAGGTTGTCAAGCTTGACGCCATTTTCAATGACAGTATCTTGCAATGAACCCCTGTCAATGCAAGTGTTCGCTCCAATTTCGACATCATTACCAATGCGCACACTGCCCAGCTGTTCAATTTTTTCCCAACGACCATCGTTCGGCGCAAAACCGAAACCATCAGCGCCGATAACAACGCCAGAATGAATAATGCAGCGTTCGCCTACCGTACATCCGTCTCCAAGGGTGACTCGAACAGATAACCGGCTACCTTCTCCGACTGCTGCGCCTTGGCCGATCACGCAGTGTTCTCCAACATGCACATTTGCCGCGACCGCAGCTCGTGCACCGATACAGGCGAACGCGCCCACAAACGAGTCATCAGACACCTTAGCAGATGGGTCAACAAATGCAGTGGGGTGGATTCCCGCCCTTGTAACATCACTGTGATGACGTTTCCAGACCTGAGTCAATCGGGCAAAGTACAGATAAGGGTCAGCCACAACGATGCAGGTACCCCGCTGTACAGCCAAAGCTTCTAAAGCAACTCCCACCACGACACAGGCGGCATTCGATTGAGCGAGTTTTTGGCTGTACTTTGGGTGACTCAGAAAAGCCAGTGAACTTTTCCCTGCTGTTTCAAGTGGCGACAGGCTGGCAATTAAAAGTTCAGAATCGCCTATCAGCCGGGCATCGGGAAAATCTTTGGCCAGTAATTTAAAAAGCGTCGCAAGGATGAAGGTCATGCACCGCTTTCAGGTTGTAGGTGAGCAAGCAGCTAACCCGTTCAGCAAACTACCTGCCGCTGGAGGAATTCAGAGACTTGAGTACTTTGTCAGTGATGTCATGCTTGGGATTGACGTAGACCGCCTCCTGAACAATGAGGTCGTATTTTTCAGCTTCTGCCAGAGTCTTTACGACCCGGTTGGCGCGCTCAATGACTTGTTGCAACTCTTCGTTTTTACGGGCATTCAAGTCCTCTTGAAACTCGCGTCGCTTGCGCTGAAAGTCCCTGTCCAGGTCGACCAATTGCTTTTGACGAGTTGTACGCTGGGCCTCTGACAACGTTGGCGCTTCCCGCTCATATTTGTCGGACATGGTCTTGAGCTGTGCACCTACGTCGTTGAGGTCTTTTTCGCGCTTGCCGAACTCCTGTTCCAGCTTGGTTTGCGCAGTTTTCGCAGAATTTGCTTCGCGAAAAATTCGATCGAGGTTAACAATACCGATCTTCAACTCTTGGGCTCTGGCAGAAACCGTGGCCAAAGCAATCATGGTTGCCACGAACACGTGGCGTGAAATAGTCTTCATTAGAAAGATGTGCCGATCTGAAATTGGAATCGCTCTATTTTATCGCCAACTTTTTTACGGATAGGGTTCGCGAGGGCAAAGCGGAGCGGTCCGACTGGTGATATCCAACTTAAGCCCAAACCATAAGAGGCCCGGAGGTCGTTGAATCGGTATGGATCGTTTTCGCCAAAAACGTTGCCCACATCGACAAAGCCGAAAAGGCGCAAAGTACGGTCATTGCCAGTGCCAGGAAACGGCGCGATCAGTTCCCCATTCAAAGTAATCTTTTTAGGTCCACCAATCGCCACATCGTCGGGCGCAACACCATCACGCGGTCCAAGAGAGCCTTGCGCAAAACCACGAACTGAGCCCAAACCACCTGACGACGAATTTTTAAATACCGGGAAAGGCCTGCCACCCAAACCGCGTCCCCACCCCAATTCACCGTTCAGTGCAATCGTGAATTGTTTGTTGAGCGGAATATATTGCTGGGCCTGATAACTGCCGCGAATGAATCGTGCATCGCCTGCAATGCCCCATTCGCTGGACGCCCGCTGAAATCTGCCCTCGGTGGGCACAAGTGCGCTGTCGCGGCTGTCACGGGACCAAGCCACAGTTAGGGGCACAGAACTGCTGGTCAAACCAAATAGATTGGTGTATTTCAAATAAGTCAGCGGCAAGGGGTTGATGCCGGGTTTGACCGAAAGCCTTTCATAACCGATACCAAAAAATACGGTATCAATCTCTGTAAACGGCACACCCAAACGTACCGCTGTGCCGGTGGTTGTCAGGCCATAATCCCCGCCCTGCCCGTCCAATGGTCGACTAGTGCGGTGATACAGATCAAAAGCACGCGAGATACCGTCTGCAGTGAAATACGGATCTACTGTACTCAGTACGATCTGGCGATTGACTTTGCTGGTGTTGAATTCAATTCCCAAATAGTTACCGGAGCCAAAAACATTCTCTTGTTTGACGCCGAAATTCAGCGACAGCTTTTCAGAGCTGGAAAAGCCTGCGCCGAGCTGCAAGTTGCCGGTCGGCTTTTCAACCACATTGATTGCAACGTCTACCTGATCTGATGTGCCCGTGACCTCCTGTGTGTCAACCGTAACGTCCGTAAAAAAGCCAAGCCGGTCAACACGGTTGCGCGACGTACGAATTTTGTCACCGTCATACCATGACGACTCAAATTGCCGGAACTCACGGCGAATCACTTCATCACGTGTACGATTGTTGCCCGACACATTGATGCGCCGAACATAAGCACGACGCGAAGGGTCAGCCTGCAACACAAATGCAACACGGTTGTTGGCACGATCAATTTCCGGGAAAGCTTCTACTTTGGCAAATGCAAAACCGAAGACGCCAAAATAGTCGGTGAACGCTTTGGTAGTAGCCGCTACCGTATCAGCGTTGAATGCCTCGCCCGGTTTGATGGATACAAGCGACTTGAACTCGTCTTCTTTATTTAAAAAATTACCTTCCAGCCTGACGCCAGACACCACAAAACGCTCGCCTTCGCTGACGTTTATGGTGATGGCAACATCCTGCTTGTCCGGCGAAATGGCCACTTGAGTCGACTCAACCTTGAACTCCAGGTAGCCACGCGACAAGTAATAAGACCGCATGGTCTCAATATCAGCGCCGAGCTTGGCGCGTGAATAACGATCAGACTTGGTGTACCAGCTCATCATGCCGCTGGTGTCAAGGTCAAAAAGGCCACGCAAGTTGGATTCACTGAAAACTTTGTTGCCGACGATCCGGATGTCCTTGATGCGGGCAGTCTTGCCTTCTGTCACATTGAAAGACAGGTTGACGCGGTTGCGCTCAACAGGCGTCACCGTGATCAGGATTTCTGCTCCGTACAAGCTGCGGTTAATGTATTGACGCTTGAGTTCTTGCTCAGCTTTGTCAGCCAGCGCTTTGTCAAAAGGCTGCCCTTCGGCCAGACCGATTTCACGAAGTGCTTTTACAAGTACTTCCTTGTCGAACTCCTTGGCACCGATAAAGTTAACGTCAGCAATCGATGGACGTTCTTCAACGATCACAACCAGCACGTCACCACTGACCTCCAGGCGCACGTCCTTGAACAAACCAAGACCAAAAAGAGCGCGAATGGCGCTGGAGCCCTTATCGTCGTTGTAAGTTTCACCAACGCGAAATGGCAAAGACGCAAAGATGGTTCCGGGCTCTACCCGCTGCAGGCCCTCAACCCGAATGTCGCGAACTGTGAAAGGATCAACAGCCCATGCAGTGTGAGCAATGAGCAAACTGGCTGCAACAACGCATACGGTTCGAAGTTTGAATCGAGTAAATTTTTTTTGCATGTACTTTTCGGTATTGACCGGGATAAGATTTCAGGCTAGCCAAAGAGTCTGGTGACATCGTTGAACAGGGCGACAGACATCATGCAAAGCAAGATGGCGATACCACCACGCTGCAAGCCTTCCATCCAGGCATTGGGCACCGGCTTGCCAGTGACACCCTCCCAAATATAATACATCAGGTGTCCCCCATCCAAGACTGGAAGAGGCAGCAAATTGAGCACCCCCAGACTGACGCTAATGGTCGCCAGAAACAGCAAATAAGCTGTCAAACCTATGGCAGCGGATTTGCCTGCGTAATCTGCAATTGTTAATGGCCCACTCAAATTTTTAAACGACGCTTCTCCGATCAGCATTTTCCCCATCATCTTGAGAGTCAAAATTGATGACTCCCAAGTTCGTACTGTACCTTGCCATAAGCCGTCAAAAACGCCGTAACGCACCGTCACGAAAGCCGGTGACGCGCCCACTAAGGCGTCAATTTTTGCCACACTTGTTTTATCTTCCGTCACGATTCGCGGCGTCAACTGCAAATCCAGAGTTTTGCCGCTGCGATCAATTTGCCAGGTTTGAACCCCTGGTGCTGCATTGCCAGAAGCCCGAATCAATTGCCTGAGTTGCTGACCATCGACAATCAAAGTTTGGTTAACGCGCCGTACAACGTCCCCGGCTTGAAGACCCGCTTTGGCTGCCGGGCCGTCGGGCACGATAGCCCCCATCACTGGTGCAGTCCAAGGGCCAACAAGCCCAATACTGCGGAAAAACTGTGCATCAACCTCAGAGGCGTTGAAACCCTGAAAAACCAGCAATGCTTCGCGTGTCGAAGGATTTTGATCATTCGAACTGTCGCTAACCTCAAGGCGCAGATTGCGGCCATTGAGCGCGCCTTGCATCAAGCGCCAGCGCAGGTCTTCAAATGATCGTACTTGCTCCATGTCTTCATCTTCAAAACCCGATTGTTTGACCAGCTCCATACCCCGCAACCCGGCTTTTTCGGCAACTGATCCGATGATCGGACTGGCCAAAACTGCGGCAGGCTCTTGCAGGCCGCTCCAGTTCAATGCGCTGTACAAAAAGATGGCCAGTAACAAATTGGCAATCGGACCTGCCACAACCACGGCGGCTCGGTATTTGAGAGGCTGGGTATTGAATGCCAGATGGCGTTCGCCCTCATCCACGGCAGCCTCACGTTCGTCCAGCATTTTGACGTACCCGCCCAGTGGCAGCATGCCGATCGAAAATTCTGTCGGCTTGCCTTTGAGTCGCCATGTGTACAAGGGTTTGCCAAAACCGATGGAGAACTTCAGCACCTTGATCCCGCACAGTACGGCGACTTTGTAATGACCATACTCGTGTATGGCTATCAGCAAACCAAGTGCTACAACAAAAGAAATCAAGGTCAACATATCAGTACCTCATCAGCTGAACGATTTTTTCTGCAACGCTACGGGCCTCAATATCCAGCGCCAGCAGGTCGTCCAACCCACTGATGCGAGGCGCGCAAAGACTGTCAAGCATGCCGCGGTTGACCGCATGTATTTGATCAAAGCGGATACGCTTTTCAAGAAACGATGCAACGGCAATTTCGTTGGCTGCGTTGAGAATGGCGGGCGTACCGATGGGTGCAGCTAGCACTTCCCATGCCAGACTCAAACCTGGAAATCGATCATGATCGAGCACTTCAAACTTAAGATCACAAAGCGCCCTGAAATCAAGTGCGTTAGCGCCAGATGAGATCCGCCCAGGCCAGGCCAGGCCATAGGCAATCGGCACACGCATGTCGGGCGTACCAAGCTGCGCGATCACCGAGGTGTCCAGATACTGCACCATCGAATGCACAACGCTTTGCGGGTGAATCACAACTTCAATTTGGGACGGCTTCAGTCCAAAAAGATATTTGGCTTCAATAACTTCAAGTGCTTTGTTCATCATGGTTGCACTATCCACCGAAATTTTGCGGCCCATCACCCAGTTAGGGTGGGCACAAGCCTGTTCAGGCGTGACGTCTTTCAGAGTAGTCAGCGCGCGCGTCCGAAAAGGCCCGCCCGAAGCAGTCAAAATTATTTTGCTTACGCGCTCAGCCCAGGTAGCAGGGTCTTCAGGCAAGGACTGGAAAATAGCAGAATGCTCGCTGTCAATCGGCAACAACTGACAACCACCATCTTGCACGGCCTGCATGAAAACATCGCCACCCACAACAAGGGCCTCTTTATTGGCCAGCAACAGGCGTTTGCCAGACCTTGCCGCGGCCATACATGGCGCTAGCCCGGCAGCCCCCACAATCGCCGCCATAACGATATCGGTCTGATCATGCGCCGCTATGATTTCAAGGGCATCTTGCGAACATAAAACCTCAGTCTTCAGTCCATTTGCTTTTATTTTGTCCGCCAGGATAAGCCCATGTGGCGCACTGGCCATGACGGCATAACGGGGTTTGAAACGAGCACATTGCGCCAGCATCAGCTCAATCTGGGTAGCTGCACTGAGGGCGAAAATCTCAAATTGCTCAGGATGTACTGCCACCACATCCAGCGTATTGACACCCACTGAGCCGGTAGAGCCCAAAACTGTGATGCGTTGTTTTTCAGAATTCATAAAACTTAAAGACTGACCAGCATCATCGCCAGCGGCACGGCAGGTAGCAGTGCATCCACCCGATCAAGTACTCCGCCATGCCCGGGCAACAGACCGCTTGAATCCTTGGCGCCTGCACTGCGCTTGACAAGCGATTCAAACAGATCACCCACGACACTCATGGCGGCTAAAAAGACGACGCCCAGCAACATCACCAGCAAGCCATGTTGCGTCCACAGTCGGGCATACAAACTTCCGCTGAAATAGGTGAAACCGGATCGATCAAGCCATGCCCAGACTACTGCCAGCAGCAACACGCCAGCCATACCGCCCCACACCCCTTCCCAGCTTTTACCAGGGCTAATTGCAGGAGCAAGTCTGCTATTTGTGAAACGACCGCCTAGCAGACGCCCTGCAGCGTAGGCAAAAATGTCGGCTGCCCACACCAGCACGAAAATTGACAGGAGAAAGCTGATACCCATCAACCGGGCTTGTGCAACTGCAAGCCAAGCCAGCCAAAGGGCTGCCACACCGAATAGCAGTCGCAGTGGCCTGGCAATACCAGACCAGCCCGCCACGCCCATGCGCAAAAGCAAGGCTCCTGCCAAGACCCACGTGCCGCCAGCTAATATCCAAAGCATGGGTACCGGTTTGTCTAGCAGGTCCAGGTACCAGCTGACACTACAAAGCCCGGCCACCCCAAACCCAAGTAAAACCGACATCTTTTGATTGCAAACATTTAAACGCCCCCACTCCCATCCGGCAGCGGCAATCAACACCAAGGTGATCGCAAAAAAAGGTATCGGTGAAGCACTGAACAAAGCAGGCAGCAAAATAGCCAGCATGATGATGGCAGTGATGACTCGTTGCTTGAGCATCACGCGACTTTCATGGCTTGAGGGCGAATACCGGGCGATTTCTGACTATTTTTCAATTGCGCAGACGTGAGGCCAAAACGTCGCTCGCGGCCGCTAAAAAATGCAATTGAATCGTCAAGAGCAGCGCCATCAAAATCTGGCCAGAGTTTGTCTGAGAAATAGAGCTCAGAATACGCTGCCTGCCAAAGTAAAAAGTTGCTGATGCGCGATTCACCACCCGTGCGGATCAGTAAATCCGGGTCAGGTACGTGCGCCAAGGCCATGGCTCCGTCAAGTGACACTTCAGTGATCGCTTCACCGCGGTCTGCCAGTTTTTGAGCGGCCTGCGCAATATCCCAGCGCCCACCATAGTTAAAACAAACATTGAACACCATGCGCTCATTTCCAGCCGTGTCCACTTCCGCCCGCGACAGAGCCATTTGCACTTTGGGTGACAACTGCTGTCGGTCACCCACAAAGTAAAGACGAACGCCATTTTCCTGAAGCTTCGGTACTTCACGGGTCAGCGCCATGCCCAACAAGTCCATCAAGCCAGAAACCTCTTCAGCGGGTCGACTCCAATTTTCTGACGAGAAGGCAAACACCGTCAGTACAGCAACGCCGCGATCGACACACGCCTGAACACAAGCACGCAGGGCGTCGACACCCTGTTTGTGACCCGCAATGCGCGGCAAAAATCGTTTGGTTGCCCAGCGCCCGTTACCGTCCATGACAATGGCAATGTGGTGCGGCACTACGATTGGATCAGCAGATTTCATTCGGACAACATCGAACATCAGTCGGGTTTAAACCTGTTCAGACCGCCATGATGTCTTGTTCTTTAGAAGCCACCAGTTTGTCGACCTCTGCAATAAATCGGTCAGTAAATTTTTGCACCTCATCTTGCGAGCGACGCTCATCGTCCTCAGACGCCAGTTTGTCTTTGACCTGCTTTTTAACGCTGTCATTGGCATCACGACGCAGGTTACGAATAGCCACTTTGGCATGCTCGCCCTCACCGCGTACCACTTTGGTCAACTCCTTGCGGCGTTCCTCGGTCATAGCCGGCATGGGGACGCGAATCAAGTCTCCTTGCGCAGCAGGGTTCAAACCCAGGTCTGAATCGCGAATGGCTTTTTCAATCTTTGCGCCCATGCCTTTCTCCCAAGGGGAGACGCTGATGGTACGCGCGTCAAGCAGCGAGACATTGGCCACCTGGCTAATGGGAACCATCGATCCGTAGTAGTCAACCTGTACGGAGTCCAGCAGACCTGGATTGGCTCGGCCAGTACGAATTTTCGTCAGGCTGCTTTTAAAGGAGTCAACCGACTGCTGCATTTTTTGCTCGGCAGTAGTTTTAATGTCAGCAATGCTCATGAATGAAACTCTCCAAAATCAGATACAAGAAAGCGACCTCGCCTGCTGATCAAACGTGAACCAGCGTTCCCTCGTCTTCTCCCATCACGACACGCTTGAGCGCGCCATGCTTGAAGATACTGAAAACCTTGAGCGGTAATTTCTGGTCACGGCACAAAGCAAATGCAGTGGCGTCCATCACTTCCAGATTTTTACGCATGGCCTCATCGAAAGTGATGGTGGTGTAGCGCGTGGCGTGTGGATCTTTTTTAGGATCTGCAGAATAAACGCCGTCGACCTTGGTGGCCTTCAGCACAATTTCCGCACCGATTTCGGCACCGCGCAGGGCGGCAGCAGTGTCTGTTGTAAAAAACGGATTTCCTGTACCGGCCGCAAAAATGACCACTTTGCCCTCTTCCAGGTACTGCAGCGCTTTCGGCCTGACATAGGGCTCCACCACCCTTTCAATAGCAATGGCCGACATAACGCGAGCTGTCAAACCCGCTTTGTCCATGGTGTCGCCCAACGCCAAAGCATTCATGACGGTGGCCAACATGCCCATGTAATCAGCAGTGGCTCGGTCCATGCCGACAGAACCACCTGCCACGCCGCGAAATATATTGCCGCCGCCGATGACCACCGCCACCTCAACACCCATGCGGGTGATTTCTGCAATTTCCTCGACCATTCTCACGATGGTGGCCCGGTTGATGCCAAAAGCATCATCACCCATCAAGGCCTCACCTGACAGTTTTAACAAGATTCGCTTGTAGGCTGGCATGTGCGCGCTTTCTGAAGTTCGGTTAATCGTGAATTTAACAGCCTTGCAGCTGTAGCAACAAGCTTAAGCAGCTTTGGCAGCAGCAATTTGCGCAGCCACTTCAGCTGCAAAATCGTCCACCTTTTTCTCAATACCCTCACCCACAACATACAGGGTAAAAGACTTGACGGTCGTGGCTTTTTCTTTCAGCATCTGTTCAACGGTCTGTTTGTCGTTCTTGACGAAGGTCTGATTGTGCAAGCTGACTTCTTTGAGGTACTTTTGTACACCGCCTTCGATGCGCTTGGCAACAATTTCAGGCGACTGCACGGGCTTGCCGGCAGCCATAGCCACGTTTGCGTCTTCAGCAGCTTTGGCTGCTGCTACTGAGCGCTCACGCGCTACCAACTCGGCTGGCACCTGGTCGCTCGACAACGACACTGGCTTCATGGCTGCGACGTGCATGGCTACATCTTTGGCTGCGGCTTCATCGCCGTCAAATTCCACCACCACACCAATGCGGGTGCCGTGCAGGTAAGAAGCCACCTTGCTTGATGCGAAGCGCTGGAAGCGGCGTACCGACATGTTCTCGCCAATTTTGCCAATCAGTCCCTTGCGAACATCTTCAACGGTAGGCCCGAAGCCGTCCATGTTCAATGGCATGCCGCCCACGGCAGCCGTGTCGGCTGGGTTGTTTTTGGCAATGCCCACCGCTACAGCGTTGGTGAAGGCCAAAAAGCTGTCGTTCTTGGTCACAAAATCGGTTTCGCAGTTGATCTCAACCAACGCGCCAACGCTGTCCTCGAAGTGGTACGCAATCACGCCTTCAGCCGTCACACGCGATGCTGCTTTGCCGGCTTTGTTACCCAGCTTGACGCGCAAGATTTCTTCTGCTTTTTCGAAATTGCCTTCAGCTTCCGTCAAGGCTTTTTTGCACTCCATCATGGGTGCGTCGGTTTTGGCACGCAATTCTGCGACCATGCTTGCTGTAATTGCCATTTTTAATCTCTCGGTGTTTAACTTTAGCTTGTAAAAAAGGGGCTACGCGAGCCCCCCTGTTATTTATCCTGCGCGTCTAACGCAAAGCAACTTTAATTTAAGCAGTTGCGACTTCCACAAATTCATCAGAACTCTCAGGCTGGACCATTTTGACGACTTCGCTGGTTGAATTAGCGCGTCCTTCAATAATCGCATCAGCAATTCCGCGCGCATACAAAGCTACGGCTTTGGATGAGTCATCGTTGCCTGGAATCACATAGTCGATACCGATAGGTGAATGGTTTGAATCGACCACACCGATCAACGGGATGCCCAGCTTTTTGGCTTCCAAAATAGCAATTTTATGAAAACCGACGTCAATTACGAAGATTGCATCCGGCAGGGCAGCCATGTCCTGAATCCCGCCGATGTCTTTTTCAAGCTTTTCAATTTCGCGCTTGAAAGTGAGCTGTTCTTTTTTGCTGATGGTGTCCAGACCAGCTTCTTGCTGGGCTTTCATTTCCTTCAGGCGCTTGATCGATGTTTTGACCGTTTTGAAATTGGTCAACATGCCGCCCAGCCAACGCTGGTCAACAAAGGGAACGCCTGCACGCTTGGCTTCCATGGCCAGCGTTTCGCGGGCTTGGCGCTTGGTGCCGACCATCAAAATGGTGCCACGATTAGCTGACAATTGACGGGCGAACTTCATCGCCTCGTTGTACATCGGCAGGGTTTTTTCCAGGTTGATGATGTGAATGCGGTTGCGGTGACCGAAGATGTACGGTGCCATCTTGGGGTCCCAAAAACGGGTTTGGTGGCCGAAATGAACGCCGGCTTCCAGCATTTCGCGCATAGTGGTTGACATATGAATTACTCCAAAGGTTGTGTCTAAAATCAGCGCTTATTGCCAGAAATAATTTTCTGACAGCACCTTGAATGGCTGATTTGCGATTGCTTGACAGGGCGCAATTTGTGCTCTGTCAAGCTTGTTAAGTATAGCACCCTGAGTCTCCAATCCATGATCAAACCCCCCGTCCTTCCAATCGACGCACACGCGGTTTCGCAAAGTCTTGCCTGCCGCCATGTTTACATGCCCGGGTACGCGCCAGGCGAAAGCCCTGCGGAACTGCGCTCTGGCGCGGTCGGGCCACTTGCAGGCATGCAAGTTTCAATCAAAGATTTGTTTGATGTTGCGGGTCAACCCACCGCTGCGGGCTCAAAAGTGCTGGCCACTGCGCCACCGGCTGCCACCGACAGCACTGCAATCGCACGACTCAGGGCCGCAGGCGCAGTGCTTGCCGGGCGCACCAACATGGTGGAATTTGCATTTTCAGGCGTGGGCATCAACCCGCATTACGGTACGCCGGTTAACCCAGCTGATACAAGCGTTGAGCGCATACCGGGCGGCTCATCGTCAGGCGCGGCAGTGTCTGTAGCAACTGGTGCGGCGCAGGCAGGCTTGGGGTCAGACACAGGCGGCTCGATTCGTATCCCGGCGGCTTTGTGTGGTGTCGTTGGGTTTAAAAGCACAGCGCGGCTGGTGCCCACCACGGGCGCCGTTCCGTTGTCGACCAGCCTGGACACCGTTTGCGCTGTCACTCGCTCAGTTCAAGACGCTGTTGCCGTGCACCAGGTTTTGGCCGCCCGCAGCGTCAGATTGCGAAATAAGCCGCTGGCAAATTGCAGGTTTGCAGTTGTCAACACATTGATGCAGGACGACCTGGACAGCACTGTTGCCGCTGCTTTTGAGCGCACGCTCGTCCTGTTACGCGCATCTGGTGCGCAGATCCAAAGCATCGATTTGGTAGAGATCAACGAACTCGACAGAATTAATGCGACTGGCGGTTTGTCTGCAATTGAGAGCTTTGCCTGGCACCGCAAACTGATAGCGACACATCAAGCCGACTATGACCCACGCGTCGCCTTGCGCATTTTGCGCGGTGCCAGCATGACAGCAATTGACTACGTTGAACTGGTGGCAGCCAGAGCTGACTGGATACGCCGGGTAGCTCAGCTCTTGCAAGGGTTTGACGCAGTGTTGTCGCCCACAGTGCCTATGGTCGCGCCGCCCATTGCAAGCGTGTTGACCAACGACGCTGAGTTTTTCAGGGTCAATGGTCTGCTGCTGCGCAACACCTCGGTGGTTAACATGCTAGATGGCTGCGGCATCTCCCTGCCCTGCCAGCGCCCCGGTGAATTACCTGTTGGCCTGATGCTCTGGCACATCGCAATGCACGACGATGCGGTGCTAGACGCGGCATTGCATGTTGAGTCGCTGCTGGCAAAAACGCTATTAAAATAATAGCTGCTGGCGCATGTATCCATTGCGTTAGAGGTCAATTTGATACTTGAAAATGATATAAAACCCATGATCTGTGCTGCTTTTGCCCCAACCTGCGCGAGAACCCCCCGATGAAGATTGCTGTCATCGGCGCAGGCATCATCGGCATAACCACCGCTTACGAGCTGGCCGTTGATGGCCATGAAGTCACGGTGTTTGAGCGCCGCAGCGCTGCAGCTGAAGAAACCAGCTTTGCAAACGCTGGCGTCGTGGCACCCGGCTATGTCACGCCTTGGGCGGCACCCGGTATGCCGGGCAAAGTGCTGGGCAATCTGCTCAGCCGCCATAGCGCCGTCAAGCTCAGCTTGCCGCTGTCGGGCGACGATTTGGCCTGGATGTGGAAATGGTGGCGCGCCTGCAAGCTCCAAACGTACCTGACCAACCGCGCGCGCCTGCAGCGCCTGGCGTTTTACAGCCGCGAGCGCTTGCACCACTTAACGGGCAGGCTACAACTGGAATACGACCGAAGCGAAGGCTACACCGTGCTGCTGCGCAGTGAAAAAGACAGCTGCTTGGTGCAGCCTGGGCTACAGGTGCTGCGCGATGCGGGTGTTGCCTTTACCGAAATCAATGCCGAGGCGGTGCGCCAGTTAGAACCGGCCCTTAACCCGGACACGGATTTTTTAGGCGGAATCCATTTGCCCAACGATGAAGCGGCCAATTGCCGCCAGTTTGCGCTGCTGCTGAAGGACGTGGCCCGTGATTTAGGCGTCAAATTTGAGTTCAATACAGCTGTAGCCCAAGTAAATAATAAGCGAACAGCTACTCTTTTAATAGCAGGTGAAAGCACTCCCCGGCAGTTTGACCAGGTGGTGATGTGCGCTGGTCTGGCATCTGGCGCGCTGCTCAAGCCGATGGGCCTGAAAATTCCCATGGTCGCGGTTTATGGCTATTCCATCAGCGCGCCCATCCACGAGCCACTCAATGCACCGCGCAGCGCCTTGATGGACGAGCGTTACAAAGTGGCCATTTCGCGTCTGGGAAGCCGTGTGCGAGTGGCGGGCAGTGCCGAATTGGGTGGCCGCTTAAGCAAACACCGCGCCTCATCGGTTCAAACACTTTACAAGGTGCTGCACGACTGGTTCCCAGGCGCCACCAAACACAGTAACTCGCACGCCAATCTGGGGGCCAGCGTGCAGTTGTGGAAAGGCGCGCGCCCCATGCTGCCAGATGGCCCACCCATCATTGGTTTTAGCGGTATTGCGGGGTTATGGCTCAATTTGGGCCATGGCTCCAGCGGCTGGGCATTGAGTTGCGGCAGCGCCCGGGCGCTGGCAGACGTGATGTCTGGCAAGGCAGCAGACATCAATATGGACGGCTTGGGTATAGACCGGCTGGGCTGAACTTGTAGTCCAACAGCGCAAGTTCGGGTACTAATGCATAAATGATGACAGGCCTTGCTTAAACCATCTTGTACCGGCATTACATTCGCGAAAGCCGGGCATGTCGCCTGGCATTTATTTTTTGAATGGAATTACCATGGGCATGTTCAGTTTTATCAAAGAGGCGGGTGAAAAACTTTTCGGCACCGGCGAAGCAAAGGCAGCGCAAGCCGCAGTTGCAGCAGCACCTACCCAAGAAAACATTGACGCCATGAGCAAAGCCGCCGGCGACGCCATTGCCACGTACATCGGTACCATGGATTTGAATGTCGAAGCACTGGACATCGGCTTTAACGCGTCAACAGGCGTAGTTACAGTTGCAGGCGTTGCGCCCGATCAGGC
>JAYURC010000139.1:0-38717 GCA_043756405.1 Polaromonas sp. | reverse complement strand
CCCGCCGATAAGCCGGATTTTGTGCGCCGCATCACCTTGCGATGACGCGGTGTGACCGCCATTAATCTGGGCCGGGGGTCGCCCACCCGGCTCGGTGCTACCTACCCGCTAGCTCAGCGAACCGCTTCATAGCTAGCCTATTTGGTATTGCTGCGCGTAGAGATTGCCCGTTTCACCCGACCTTTTCAAGTTGCCTCGAGAAGGCCGACTCGTCTCTGTTGCTCTGATCCTCACCTCACGGTGGAGAGGTATTACCTCCTACGCTGTCCTGTGCAGTCCGGACGTTCCTCCAGTGCGGGGTTTCCCCCACAGCGACTTTTCAATCGCTGTCTCTTGCGAGTTGCACCAGCGGCGGTCTGGCGTGCTTCACCGCCTGATTATCGGTGGGTTTTAGTTCCAGGGGTTAAGCAACACCAGTCCATCAATACCTGCAAAGTCTTTGGTGTTGCGCGTGACCAAAACAAGCTGGTTGGCTAATGCAATTGCGGCGATCATGGCATCCTCGGTAGTGCAAGGGCGGCCATTTTTTTGTTGCTTGGCGGCTAGCTCACCAAAAAGTGGCGCGCACCGCGCGTCAAGGCCTAAACATCGCTGGGCAAAGTCTTCTTGAATCAAGCCCTCAATGGCGCTTGTCAAAGCATTTTTGCGCTTGCCCGCGGGCAGCATGGCCAAACCACGTTGCAGTTCGCAGAGCGTTATTGCGCTGACATAAATATTCTGCACCGATGTGCTGGCAAACCATTTGATAACAGCGGAGTCTGGCGCAGGTTTGGCCAGCTCAGAGATGACGTTCGTGTCGATCAGGTACATCAGTGACTTGATTCGGAAAGAGTCAACGCGTTCGTTTTAGGCGAATGGCGGCACCCGCATGTCGCTGCGCGGCGCCAACGGGATCTCGCCTAAGCCCGCAAAACGTGCCTGGATGCGGCTACCTAGGTCGTTGTGACTCGCAGATGACGCGATGCCCTCGTTGGCGGCACGGGTCAAAATGCGGCGAACCGCCTCTTCCATGGCAATGCCTTGCTGAGCTGCGCTCACACGCAAGCGAGTTTTAACATCAGGGTCTAAATTGCGAACAGTAAGAACAGCCATGGTTAACTCCTCAAAATATTTGATGTCATTGTAGTCATTGTAGTCATTGGTAGCAGTGAATGCAACACAAAAGCCAACCCTTAAAATGCAACCGGATCCGAAAAACAGATCCTCACCACAGGCCCGATAAACCTATATGATCCGCATCACTGAACTCAAGCTGCCGCTTGACCACGACGAAGCCGCACTGCCAGCGCTGATTGCCCAAACACTGGGCATTTCAGCCAACGAGCTCACCAGCCACACCATCTACAAGCGCAGCTACGACGCGCGCATGAAAAAGCTGTTGCTGGTGTACATCGCAGACATTGAAGTTATCCCAGAGCATGAAACCAGGCTGCTGAAGCAGTTTGAAGCACACCCCCACATTCGCCCAACACCCGACCAACACTACTACCCGGTGGTGCAGCTCAATAGTGCGCCCACCCTGCGGCCCGTCGTCGTTGGCTTTGGCCCCTGCGGCATTTTTGCGGCGCTGTTACTGGCGCAAATGGGCTTTAAACCCATCGTGCTTGAGCGCGGCAAAAAGGTGCGGGAACGCACCAAAGACACCTGGGGGCTGTGGCGCAAAGGTGAGTTGAATCCTGAATCAAACGTGCAGTTTGGCGAAGGCGGTGCGGGCACGTTTTCAGACGGCAAGCTGTGGAGCCAGATCAAAGACCCGCGCCACTTGGGCCGCAAGGTGATGTTGGAGTTCGTCAAAGCGGGCGCACCCGCAGAGATTTTGCTGGTCAGCAAACCGCACATTGGCACCTTCAAACTGGTCAAGGTTGTGGAGCACATGCGTGAGCAAATCATTGCGCTCGGCGGCGAGGTGCGGTTTGAGCAGCGAGTCAGTGATGTGTTGATTGAAGACGGCCCCGAAGGTCCACATATTCGGGGACTAACCGTACAAAACCTGAGCGATAAAACGCATTACGACATACGCGCAGACCACGTCGTGCTGGCGCTCGGCCACAGCTCGCGCGACACCGTGGCCATGCTGCATGAGCGCGGCGTTTACATGCAGGCCAAGCCGTTTTCCATCGGCTTTCGCATTGAGCACCCACAGGGCGTGATTGACCGCGCGCGGCTGGGCCAGCATGCGGGCCATCCGTTGCTGGGCGCGGCTGATTACAAGCTGGTGCATCACGCAAACAATGGCAGAAGTGTCTACAGCTTTTGCATGTGCCCGGGCGGCACGGTGGTGGCTGCTGCATCGGAACCAGGCAGATTGGTCACCAACGGCATGAGCCAGTATTCGCGCAATGAACGCAATGCGAATGCCGGTATCGTCGTCGGCATATCACCTGCTGACTATCCGGGTGGCCCACTGGCTGGTTTTGAATTTCAACGCGCATTGGAGTCACACGCATACACCCTGGGCGGCAGTAGCTACCAGGCGCCGGGCCAGTTGGTGGGCGACTTTATGGCAGGCAAAGCATCCACCCAGTTGGGTAGCGTTGAGCCGTCTTACAAACCCGGCGTGCAGCTGGGCGACCTCGCAACCGCCCTACCCGCCTATGCGATTGCCGCGATGCGCGAGGCGCTGCCCGTTTTTGGTAAAAAAATACGTGGTTTTGATATGCATGATGCCGTGCTGACAGGCGTCGAAACCCGCACGTCATCACCCGTCAAAATTACCCGAGGCGATGACTTTCAAAGCCTGAACGTCAAGGGCCTGTACCCGGCAGGCGAAGGGGCCAGTTACGCGGGCGGTATTCTGTCAGCCGGGGTGGATGGGATAGAGGTGGCCGAGGCCGTGGCCTTAAACATAGCCGGGCAGTGATAATGCAGGCCATGCAAAATACCGCCGAAGAACCCATGACTGAAGTTGCCGCCACCGCCGGGCTTGCTGAGCCGAAACCCAAACAACACGCTCCGCGCCAGCCACGCGAAGTTAATCCGGTGCTGGAAAAGCTGTTTGAGCTGCACCCCAACCTGTTTGGTGCCAGGTTTTTGCCCCTCAAGCTGGGTATTTTTCATGACCTCCTGGCACGGCATCCGGATGCATTTAAAAAAGACGACCTCAAACTGGCCATGGGCCAGCACGCCCGGTCAACCCGTTACCTTGAATGCGTAGCGGCCGGTCTTGCCAGACATGACCTGGACGGCGTGGCCGCAGAGGCCGTTGCGCCCGAGCATGTCCATCATGCGATTCTGGAAGTTTTTCGAAGGCGCCAGGCCAGGAGCAAAGACGACTTGCGGCCTCGTTTAACCATGCTGCTCAAGCAGGCGATTGAAAACTCTGGCCTGCCGCTGGATGGATACGCCGACCTGGTTCGCGTGCAAGACGAAGCCACCAATGCGCTGCTGGACGACGCTATCGCCGAGCTGAAAATGGAAGCTGCCAAGCGCGAGGCGCTGATGGGGACATTTACAGCCAGCGGCAAAACAGAAGCAGAATTTGCCGACATGTACGGCATGGACTTGAAGCTGGTCAGCAGCGTGCTGGCGAGGGTGCGGGCTGAAGCCACCACAAAGGCAAGCGTTCAAACGTAAAAAAAGGCCTGAAAAGGCCTTTTTTTACGTCAAATGAGTCTGTTGCCCAATCAATACGTGCGGGAATAGCTCCTGATTCAGGAGCATAAAATCATCACCTCAAACCTGTCCTGGCTGCGCATTCTTCAGCGCTGCAATGCGCTCCTCAATCGGCGGATGGGTTGAAAACAATTTACCAATACCACCGGTAATACCCATCGCCGCGACCGACTTGGGCAACTCACCGGGCACCATGCCGCCCAAGCGGGCCAATGCATTCATCATTGGCTGGTTGCGCCCCATCAGTTGTGCCGCACCTGCGTCAGCTTTGAACTCGCGCTGACGCGAGAACCAGGCCACCACCATGTGCGCGGCCACACCCAGAACAATGTCCATCACGATGGTGGTGATGTAGTAACCCATGCCGGGACCATCGTTGGTATTTTTCAGAATGACTTTGTCAACAAAGTAACCCACCACGCGGCTGATAAACACCACAAAGGTGTTCATCACGCCCTGGATCAGCGTCATCGTCACCATATCGCCATTAGCAATGTGGGCAACTTCGTGGCCGATCACGGCTTCAATTTCTTCTTTGGTCATGCCTTGCAGCAAGCCTGTTGACACGGCTACCAGGGCTGAGTTTTTAAACGCACCCGTGGCAAAAGCGTTTGGCGCACCCTCAAAGATACCGACTTCAGGCATACCGATTTGCGCTTTGTCAGCAAACTTTTTGACGGTATCGACAATCCAGGCTTCGTCAGCGTTTTGTGGGTCTTTGATGACTTTAACGCCAGAGCTCCACTTGGCCACTGGCTTGCTGATCAGAAGCGAGATAAGTGCACCACCAAAACCCATGATGAGCGCAAAGCCCAGCAATGATGTCAGGTTCAAGCCCTGCGCCGTGATGAAGCGGTTCAAGCCCAGAATGTTGACAATGACGCCGAGCACCAGAACGACGGCCAGGTTGGTCATGACAAAAAGAAAAATACGTTTCATGGAATCTCCGTGGAGGAAAGTTGGCTTAGCAGATGGCTAAATGGGGAGCGGGCGCACAAGCTCAATAGGTAGCGACGCTAATGCTACTGACTTTTTTGCTATTTTGTAGTTTTGCGGCCTGAACACAAGAATGTCCTCATAAAAAGAAAGTTTCTCGTTCTCCGCCCACCAGCCGGGCACACCCAGCACCGGGAGCGGCACAAAAGGTTTGCCAGCCAATTTTTCGGCAGTGATGTCTTTGGCAATCCACGCATCAAGGTCCGCTATGGAATCAATAGCTGGTTGCGCAACATATACATGGGCCGTGATCGCTTTTCGTGGGTACACCAGCTTTTCCAGAAGCGCATGACCAAACAAAACCAGTTGCGCCTCACGCCATAACGGGCGCAACTCGACAAAAAGACGCTGCCAGTCTTTGGCAATAAGCGCGTCCCAAATCGATGGCGGCGCAATTAAAAACGCAGTGTTTTCGTCAAATAGCGTGAGTGCATCACGCACCGCGCCGCGTGTTTTTTGCACGCCGTTAATCGCCAATTGCTCGGCTTGCAGCTGGTTAAGTTTTGTTTTGGTTTGCGGAAAGGTTAGCCAGCAAAGACCATTGAAGAAGTCGTGCAGGTTGTCGCGGGTGGGGACGGTTTGCGTGTCAAAGATAAACTGCTCGTAGGCTTGGCCAGAGGGTAAGGCGGATTGGGGGACGAACTGGACTGGCGAAGCGCCGAAACAGTTGAGGGCCTGATACGGCGCAAGCCCTTCGTAGCAGTTTTGAAGTACAGCTCGGCCAGGTTGGAGAATGCTAGAAAACCACGGTCGAGACCAATCAATCGACGTAAGCCACTCGGAACTACCAACTTGCGACATCAAGGATTTTTAAGCAATCTGATTTGCTTTGCAGCACCAGTGATAGGCAACACCTTAAAGTAGCTCGGGTGCCTACTAAACAATTCATGCAAGGGCTTATTGCCTTTCTTGACACCGCTTTCCCGCAGCGGTTTACCCAGCTGATTGAGCTGCTTGACCGTATTGGGTAACCAGCCGGGGATTTCCGCAAGGATACGCCGAACAGCTGCTGGGTCTTCTTGAACATTTAAGGTTTTGACCACACTGGCAAGAGACCGGCTACTGATCACCACGTCGTTATCCACCTTGGCAACCTTGGTTGTCTTTGGCAATGGAGCTGGGTGGGGCACTGATACTTCTTGATGATCCGAATTTAAATACACAACTTCATCGTATGCCCGAGAAAGAGCTGTAGAGTCGGCTTTCAGCGGCTCTGCAAAACAAATTACACGAACATTTGCCTCGCGAAGCCTTACCGCGAGTGGCGCAAAGTCAGCATCACTAGAGCCAATAGCCACGGTCGGTGGCAAAACTGAGCGATACAAAAGATCCATAGCGTCCACCACCAAAGAGACGTCTGTGGTGCCCTTGCCCTGATTGAGCAAAGCGGAAACTGCTTTTTTACGAATGATGTCCCTGGCTCCAGACAACTTTTCAAGTCCTCCGTACGCCCGTCTTACCGTCAGATATGCCCCTAGCTGCTGAAGGTGCTCAAAGGCCTCTTCAATCGCGGCTGGCGACAGGTTATCGGCGTCAATCAGAAAAGCTGCAGGATACTTTTTTTCGTTCGCCATACGGTTTTTTCCAAGGGGCCAGACGACATTTAGGATTGCAGACGCCAGCTCAGGCTTTCCCCACTGCGCAGCGGCTTGAGTAGAGCCTCTCCAAGCGCATAGCTCTCCGGCGGCGTCCAGCTTTCTTTTTTGAGTGTGACCGTGCCCGCGTTGCGCGGCAAACTGTAAAAGTCTGCCCCGTTGAAGCTGGCAAACGCCTCCAGTTTATGCAGCGCGCCCGCTGCTTCAAAGGCCTCGGCATACAGCTCCATCGCAGCGTGGGCGGTGTAGCATCCTGCGCAGCCGCTGGCGTGTTCTTTCAAATGCGCGGGGTGCGGGGCGCTGTCTGTACCCAAAAAGAATCTTGCGTTGTCGCTGGTAGCAGCCGCAACCAGCGACAGGCGATGCGTTTCGCGCTTTAGCACGGGCAGGCAGTAGTAGTGCGGCCTGATACCCCCGGTAAAAATAGCATTGCGGTTGTACAGCAGGTGGTGTGCGGTGATGGTAGCGGCTGTGAATTGATCGGCATCTCGCACGTAATGTGCGGCTTCTTTCGTTGTGATGTGCTCAAACACGATTTTGAGCTCGGGGAAATCACGGCGCAGAGGAATCAGCTGCGTATCAATGAACACCGCCTCACGGTCAAACAGGTCAATGTCGGGCGAAGTCACCTCGCCGTGCACCAGCAGCAGCAAGCCTTCTTTTTGCATGGCTTCCAGCGTCTTATAGGTTTTGCGCAAGTCCGTCACACCAGCGTCGCTGTTGGTCGTGGCGCCCGCTGGGTACAGCTTGGCTGCAACCACGCCAGCGTCTTTGGCGCGCTTGATCTCATCTGGCGGCAAGTTATCGGTTAAGTACAGCGTCATCAGCGGTTCAAAGTCGATACCTTCGGGGACAGCAGCCTGAATACGGCTTTTATAGGCGACAGCTTGCGCAGCCGTTGTCACTGGCGGGCGCAAATTCGGCATGATGATGGCTCGGCCAAACTGCGCGGCGGTATGCGGCACCACGGTGTGCAGCGCGTCTGCGTCGCGTACATGCAAGTGCCAGTCGTCGGGGCGGGTGATGGTTAGTGTGGTGGGTTGAGGCGTCATGTGATGAATTGTCGCATTGGAAAAAGCTTTGAAATAGCCGTGAAGAGGACGTAAAAAAGCCCGCGCTTGGCGGGCTTTTTTACGGCTGTAACTGCGTAGACGACGGTCAGTGAGCCAGGATTTTGTTCAGGAAGTCCTTGGTCCGCGCCTGACGGTTTTCCGGGTGCTTGAAAAACTCGTCAGTTGAGCAGTCTTCAAGAATCTTGCCGCCCACATCCATAAAAATCACGCGGCTGCCGACTTTTTTGGCAAAGCCCATTTCGTGCGTGACCACCATCATGGTCATGCCTTCTTTGGCCAGGTCCATCATGCAGTCGAGTACTTCGCCGACCATTTCAGGGTCCAGTGCAGACGTTGGCTCGTCAAACAGCATGGCAATCGGGTCCATGCTGAGCGCACGGGCAATGGCGACACGCTGCTGCTGGCCGCCTGAAAGCTGACCAGGGAATTTGTCCTTGTGCAGCATCAGGCCCACGCGGTCCAGATACTTCAGGCCGTGTGCTTTGGCCTCGTCGGGCTTACGCCCCAGCACTTTGATTTGCGCCAGTGTCAAATTCTCGGTCACGCTCAGGTGCGGGAAGAGTTCAAAGTTTTGAAACACCATGCCAACCCGGCTGCGCAACTTCGGCAAATCAGTTTTAGGGTCATGCACGGCTTGGCCGTCGACAAAGATCTGACCCTTCTGGAAGGGCTCCAGCGCGTTGATGGTTTTGATCAGGGTCGACTTGCCAGAGCCTGATGGCCCGCAAACCACCACGACTTCACCCTTGTT
The DNA here is from genome assembly GCA_043756405.1 of Polaromonas sp. GTDB lineage: Bacteria > Pseudomonadota > Gammaproteobacteria > Burkholderiales > Burkholderiaceae_C > Polaromonas. Next base: position 30,690 of record JAYURC010000139.1, on the reverse strand, counting down.
GATACTGGTGGTGCAGTTGTTTAAGACCTGCACCGTGCCGTACCACTTGCACACTTCTTTCATTTCAATCATGGCCATCTTCTTCTCCAATTTTTTTCGTTAACTTACGACTTAGTCTTGTCTGTCTGGCGCGATTCGCTAGCGAATAATGGCGATTTTGTTTTGCAGCTTCTTGACCATATAAGACAAGCCGAAGCACATGACAAAGTACACCACAGCGGCCAGCAGGTAGGCCTCTTCAGTCCGGCCATAAATTTTGCCTGCGGTGGTAAAGCCTTTGAGCAAGTCGTAAGCACCAATGGCGTACACCAGCGACGTGTCCTGGAACAAAATGATAGTTTGCGTCAGCAAAATCGGCACCATATTGCGAAACGCTTGCGGCAACACAATCAGCCGCATGTTTTGCCCATAAGTCATGCCCAATGCACGCCCGGCATTAACCTGCCCACGGGAGATCGACTGAATACCCGCCCGCATGATCTCGCTGAAATACGCGGCCTCAAACGCCACAAACGTGATGATGGCTGAAATTTCAGCCCGATTGTTGGCCCCGCCCGGTATCAGCGCATAAAAGCCGGCCGGTACCAGCAGAAAGAACCACAAAATCACCATCACCAGCGGTACGGACCGCATGCCATTGACGTAAATGGTGGCAGGTGTTGCGAGCCAGGCTTTGCCTGACAAACGCATTAGCGCCAGAACAGTGCCCAAAATAATGCCGCCGATGGTGGCAATGATGGTGAGCTGAATACTGAACCAGAAGCCTTTGATCACGAACTTGGAGATGATCTCCCAGTTCAGAAAACTCATGTCTAAACCCAACATATCAATGCCCCCCGCCTGATGCGCCAGCCATGACATAGCCGGGGATTTGCGCTTTCTTTTCGATCACCGCAAAAATACGGTTGACGGCAAAAGCTGACAACGCGTACAGAACAGTGACGGCCAGATAGATTTCAATGCCGCGCGAAGTTTCTTCCTGCGCCTGCATGGCGAACATCGTGAGTTCTGCAATCGACACCGCAAACGCCACTGAAGAATTTTTTAACAGGTTCATGGACTCGCTGGTCATGGGCGGAATGATGATGCGCAGCGCCATGGGCAGAATTACATAACGGTATGTTTGTGCGGTGGTAAAACCCATAGCCATGCCGGCATAACGCTGACCGCGCGGCAACGCCTGCACACCAGCCCGCACCTGTTCGGCTACACGTGCTGAAGTAAAAAACCCGAGCGCGAAAACAACCAGTACAAAACCCGGTATTTCCTTCATCGACGGGAAAATTTTGGGGATCACAAAGTACCAGATGAAGATCTGAACCAGCAAGGGAATGTTGCGAAACAGCTCAACCCAGGCATTGGCAATACGTGTCAATACCGGGCTGTTGGGCAGCGTGCGCAGCGTGCCAAACATCAACCCGACCGCCATCGCCACCACCCAGGACGCACCGGCTACAGCCAGCGTCCAGCCCCAGGCATCAAACATCCACTGCAGGTAGGTACGGCCACTGCCATCGTCGTTTAAAAATACTTTCCAGTCCCAATTCATACCGACTCCAGATTGTTGTTATTCAATCACCCAAAAAACACTGCGTAAAACAACAAGCCCCGCAAATTGAAACCAATTGCGAGGCCTGTGTTTTGTCAAGAGAACAAATGACCCGAATTACTTCTTGGCGTAGTCTTCCATGGGCTTGTCGTTAGGTGCGTTCCAGGCAGCTTTGGTGCTCTCGCTGGCAGCGTAACCAACGCGGGTGTTTTTTGGCGGGATCGGCTGCATGAACCACTTGTCCCACAGCTTGGCCATTTAACCAGACTTCATCATTTCCTTGACGGTGTCATCGCCGATTTTCTTGAAGGCTGCATCATCCTTGCGGATCATAATGGCGATGGGTTCAACGTTTAGCACTTCACCGACGATTTTGAAGTCGGCTGGTGACTTTGACGTCGCGATGTTGCCAGCCAAAATAGCGCCGTCCATCACGAAAGCGTCTGCACGGCCCGACTCCAGCAGCAAAAAGCTGTCGGCATGGTCTTTACCGAACACTTCTTTGAAATCAACGCCAGTAGCGCGCTCGTTTTTACGCAGCGTTTGTACAGACGTGGTGCCAGTCGTGGTGGCTACGCTTTTGCCGTTCAGCTGTGCAATTCCGGTGATGTTGGAGTTGGCTTTGACAGCGAAACGGACTTCTTCAACAAAGGTAGTTGGCAAGAAGGCGACGTCTTTTTGACGCGTTGCGTTGTTGGTGGTGGAGCCGCACTCAATGTCAACGGTGCCGTTTTGAACCAGTGGAATGCGGTTTTGTGACGTGACAGCCTGGTACTTCACTTCAAGCTTGCGGCCAGCGGCCTTCTCAACATTGGCGATCACCTTGTTGCAAACTTCCACATGAAAACCGGTGTACTTGCCATCGCCGAGGGTGTACGACAGGGCACCCGACGAATCACGAACACCCATGGTGATGACGCCGGAGGCTTTGACCTTGGCGAGTGTGTCGGTAGCTTGTGCGACTGCACCGCTTGTTGCAAATACGGCCAGCGTGAGGGCTGCGAGTTTGAGTTTCATGAGAGTTCCTGTAAAGAAATTAAAGAAGTTTTGCTGCATTCTAAAGAGCCTGATCTCTGTTGAACCCCGAGGTTTACCCGAGCTAACAAAAGATCACCCCGAGCCAGCAGCACCATTGCCGAAAGGCCCGTTAGTCAATAACGTTGAGTATTTGCAGCGGTTGACCACCAAAAAATTAACCAGGGTTGCCATGTACCTTTATGGTGCGTACCTTGATGAATTCAGTGTTTGCAAAACTCTGATAGCAGTGTTCGTGCCACGGTTGCAAACAAGCTGGATCGTTGGTCTTTGTCAATCGTTCATGTCTCAACATCAAAACGTGTTGAACTGTAATTTCAGTGTGACCAAAAGGCAAATGCCAGATCGAAAACGCGTTATGCGTTTTACTTATAACGCATCAGGGTTGCTACTTAGCCAGCGCCTTGGTGCTGTTGATGACTGGCTTAGGCCTTGCCTGCGACTCCAGGTAAGTCCACAGTGCCTGAGCCGAGCTTTTGGCTGCAGCGTTCAATGCTGGACGTTCGCGGTAAACGCGAATGTCCATCGTCATGTCTAGTTTTTCGCCCGCGCTCACCAGCTTTTTGGCACGCAGCTCTTTTTTCACCGCGCTGAAAGGCAGGAAAGCAATGCCGTGGCCTTCTAGCGCCATTGCCTTCAGGCCCTCAGCCATATCGGTTTCATACACGCGGTCCAAATGGATGGCGATGCTTGACTGCTTCAAAATGAGGTCAACCACCCTGCCCAGGTAAGCACCGGGCGCATATCCCAAATAAGGCAACGGCTGCCCTGCCCTGCCGGGCAGTCTGTAAAGGGGCTCGCCTTCAAGGTCAGGCTTGACGAACGGCGACAACACCTCCTGGCCGAGTGTCACCATTTCATAACGGTTGGGGTCCAGCTGAAACGGTTGTGAGTCATGATGGTACGCAATCAGCAGGTCACAGCTGCCCTCTACCAGCCGCAACACCGCATCGTGCACATTCAGCGCAATCAGCCGGCTTTTGATGGAGCCAAACTTTTCACGCAAGGCGCTAACCCAAGCCGGGAAAAACGTAAAAGCCAGTGTGTGCGGCACCGCAAACTCAATCACGTCCTGCCCGGCTGATGTGTGGCCGCGCAGCATGGCCCGGGTGGACTGCAAGCCTTGCAGCATTTCAAGCGACTGGCTGTAAAGTGTTTCACCCGCCGGCGTAAGCCGCGTGGGGTACGAGGAGCGGTCCACCAGGTCAGTGCCGGCCCAAGCCTCTAGCGCTTGAATCCGGCGCGAAAACGCAGGTTGGGTCACATGCCGCAACGTGGCAGAGCGGCTGAAACTGCGGGTTTCAGCCAGACTGACAAAATCTTCAAGCCATTTGGTTTCCATGCGTCGATTATGCGATTTTGCCCGCTAGGGCGACTACGAAAATACCACAGACGAGCATCGATTGCTACTATTTTCGTAGCTACTTACGCAAGTATTACTTGGGGTATAGGCCTAAATGACTGCTATTTATTCAGCCGTTTGCTGTAAGTTCCACATTTTTGCGTATTTTTGATCAAGTTCCAGCAGCTCGGCGTGCGTTCCGCGCTCCACAATACGGCCAGCTTCCATCACCAAAATCTCATGAGCCTCCACCACGGTAGACAGGCGGTGGGCAATAACCAGCGTGGTTTTATTTTGGGCGGCGGCGCGCAACTCAGCCTGAATGGCACGCTCGTTGGCCGAGTCCAGCGCCGAGGTGGCTTCATCAAAAATGACTACCGGCGGATTTTTGAGCAGGGTGCGGGCAATGGCGACGCGCTGCTTTTCACCGCCTGACAATTTGAGTCCGCGCTCTCCGACCATGGTGTTGTAGCCCAACGGCGTGCTGGCGATGAAGTCATGAATGCGCGCAGACTTTGCGGCCTCAATGACCTGCGCTCGGGTCGCGCCAGTCTGGCCATAAGCAATGTTGTATTCAACCGTGTCGTTGAACAGCACAGTGTCTTGCGGCACGATGCCAATGGCCTGGCGTACGCTAGCCTGCGTGACCTGCTTGATGTCTTGCCCGGCGATGGAGATGTGGCCTTGTTGTACGTCGTAAAAGCGGAAAAGAAGCCGCGCCAGCGTTGATTTACCCGCGCCTGATGAACCAACGACGGCGACAGTTTTGCCTGATGGGATTTCAAAGCTCACGTCCTTCAGGATGGGACGTGCTGGGTCGTAGGCGAAGCTGACGTTCTGGAATTTGACAGCTGGTGAGGAGTTGATTTGGATAGGCTGCGCACCCGGCTCATCCGCAATCTCTCGCTCTTTTTCCATCAACGTGAACATCTTGTCCAGGTCGGTCAGGCTTTGTTTGATTTCACGATAAATCACACCCAAAAAACCCAGCGGAATATACAGCTGAATCATGAAAGCGTTGACCATGACCAGGTCGCCCAGCGTCATGCGGCCATCAACCACGCCCTGAGTGGCACGCCACAGCATGGCCACCAACCCAACCGCAATGATGAGCTGCTGGCCGCTGTTGAGCAAACTCAATGTGCGTTGGCTTTTGATCGCTGCTTTTCGGTATTTGGCGAGGTTTTCGTCGTAACGCCTGGCTTCAAAATCTTCGTTGTTGAAATATTTGACGGTTTCGTAATTTAAAAGCGAGTCAATCGCCCGGCTGTGGGCAGACGAGTCGAGCTCGTTCATTTCTTTTCTGAACTGGGTACGCCATTCAGTCACGGTGACGGTAAAGGTGATGTAACAGGCCAGCGCTGCCAACGTGATCCAGGCAAACCAGACATCAAATTTGACAGCCAAAATACTCAGCACCAACGCGACTTCAATCAGCGTTGGAATAATGCTGTACAGCGAGTACGAGATGAGCGAATGCACGCCGCGCGTGCCACGTTCGATGTCGCGCGTCATGCCGCCGGTTTGGCGCTCTAGGTGAAAGCGCAGACTTAAGGCATGCAAATGCCTGAAGACTTCGAGCGAAATTTTGCGCGATGCGCCTTCAGTCGCTTTTGAAAACACCAGTTCGCGCAGCTCTGTAAACAGTGATGTCGACAGGCGCAGCAAGCCGTAACCGAGTAACAAAGCCGCCGGTACCACCAGCAACGCTTGCGTGTCACCGGGTTTGATGTTCATGGTGTCCACCAGGTTTTTCAGCAGCAGCGGCACACCTACGTTGCCCAGCTTGGCAAACAGCATGAAACCAAGTGCTGCCAACACGCGCCATTTGTAGTCCCACAAGTAGGGGAACAGGCGCTTTAAAGTGTCCCAGTCAGAACGGACGGGGGCTTGGGGGCCAGTTGTTGTGGGAGGTGAATCTGCTGGAGAATTTGGGGCTGATGGGGCGCCAGAAGCCATGGAACGCATAAGAGACAATCGCAATCTTTGTTAGTTTTCCTACAGATTGTGCCTATGAACACCGAATCAAGCCAACGCTCAAGTACTCATACAGCTGTTCATACAACGGCTCCATCAGCCACGCCAACGAGCTCGCACGCCACCGCGCCCTTGACAGCGCCGACGGCAGCACTGCCAACAGACAAGGAGCTGGTGCTGAAGGTCATCCCGATGCCGGCGGACTGCAATGCCAACGGCGATATTTTTGGTGGCTGGGTCATGGCTCAGGTTGACCTGGCGGGGTCTGTCGTACCAGCCCGTTACGTGGATGGCCGCATGGCGACGGTGGCGGTGAACCAGTTTATTTTCAAGCAGCCGGTACGGGTCGGCGACATCTTGAGTTTTTTCGCCGAAGTGACGCGCGTTGGCAACACGTCCATCACGGTGCAGGTTGAGGTGTATGCCGAGCGCTTTCGGAACCAGAAAAGTTATGTAAAAGTGACCGAGGCAAGCCTGACTTATGTGGCCATTGATGATGCAGGACGGCCGCGAAAAATCGTAACCACTCAGGAAACGATGTAAACCCCGTTTCCTGTAGCCAGCAATTTGCCGTCACTGCCCAGAAATTCCATCCGCGTGTTGGCGATACGAGAACCCAGGCGTATGACATGTGCACGCATCTGAAAATGTGCGCTGATGCCGGGCCGCAGGTAGTCAATTCGCAGGTCAATCGTGCCGAGCCGGGCAAATCGCTCCGCAAGTTGCTCGTGTGTTTCATGCGGATAGCGGGCGCACAACGCTGCCGTGACTGCAATACCGCCAGTAGTGTCCAGCGCGGCGCTGATCACGCCGCCGTGCAGACGGCCCTGCGTGAAGTTACCAACCAGGTCAGGGCGCATGACCATGCTGGCCAAAACGTGCGCCCCGCTTGCCTCGTTTAATTTCAAACCCAACAACTTGTTGAAGACGATTTTTTCTTCAAAAAGGTCTTTCAGACTGCCGATAGTTTCAGGTTTTAGTTCGAATTCAAGTTCAAGTTCAGGCGTTTTATCGAGCGCCGCAGGTGATGGTTCAGTCATGCATCAGATTGTCACCCAACGCCGCCACTTGTTTGCGCCTGATGCTGCGCAAACGCACGTCATGCAGGTGTACGGCTAGCGCCTTGGCATCAGCGCTGCACTAAAAATTACTGCCCTACGAACACAGGCGGGCGTTTGCCTATAAAAGCCTTGACCCCCTCCGCGTAGTCCTGGCTATTGCCCAGTTCACGTTGCATCTGTGCCTCCAGATCAAGCTGCGCGTCCAGTGAGCTGATGGCGGCATGGTCAATCGCCTCGCGCGTGCGGACGTACCCCAGCGTAGGCCCGGCAGCCAGCGCATGGGTCACTGCGTCGACTTCCGCTTCAAAGTCCACCGTGGCCACACACTTCCATATTAAGCCCCATTGCGCGGCCTGCTCGGCACTGAGTTTGTCACCCAGCAGCGCCAAACCCAACGCCCGGGAGCGGCCTAATGCCTGCGGCAGCAGCCAGGTACCGCCTGCATCAGGCACCAGGCCCAACTTGCAAAATGGCTGGATAAAACTAGCGGTTTGCACCGCGATCACGATGTCACAAGCCAGCGCGATGTTGGCACCCGCGCCTGCTGCCACACCATTTACAGCGCAAACCACGGGTTTGGGCATGGCACGCAGGCGGCGCACCAGCGGGCTGTAAAAGGTGTCCACCACGTCGCCGATGTCGGCAGGTTCATCAACACCAGGTTTGGGCGACATACTCGGGTCAGCCAGATCCTGGCCTGCACAAAAAGCCCGACCTGTGCCTGTTAACACCACCACGCGAACAGCTTTGTCCTGCGCCGCAGTGCCCAGTGCGCTGAACAACTCCAGCATCATGGCGCCCATCAGGCTGTTCAGCTTGTCGGGGCGATTAAGCGTCAAAGTGGCGATGCCGCCTTTGACGCTGTAGGTGATAAATTCATAATCATGCATGGTTGTGCTCCGGATAGAAATCAATGACAAGCTTATCTGAGACTGCATAGCGCTGGCAACACAGCACTGAGCCGCGCGCGGCTTCATCGCGGTATAGACATTAGACGCGTCTGGCCAAAGCATTTTTTGCTGCCAAAAGCCTGGCTGGGTGTATAACCAGGCCAGCTTTTTGAGGCACTTTACAGGCAGTAGATGACAAGCAACAAAGCGTTTTTGAGGACGCGTATCCACACACGGGGTGACAAGCTGTCCAGGGTGTCACGCCTATGCGCCAAGCCGCCGCCAGACAACGATTTCAAACACAACCAGATATTCTCATGACAACACCCTCTTCGACAAGAACCGTTGCCAGCGTCGCAGTCATCACAGGCGCCGCACGCGGCATTGGGCTGGCTTGTGCGCATTGGTTTTTAGCGCACGGCTACCGTGTGGCAATGCTGGATGTTGACGATGAGGAACTGCAAAAAACCAGCGTAGCTCTGCAGGAGCCAGCGCGGCTGCTAGCGGTGCATTGTGATGTCGCCAGCCCGGCAGAAGTCAACGCAGCTGTTAACAAAATAGTGGCTGCTTTTGGCCAAATTGATGCGCTGGTCAATAACGCTGGCGTTGCGGTTTTCAAACCGTTGCTGGCGCATACTTTTGACGAATGGCGGCAGGTGATGTCAGTCAACCTCGACGGGGCATTTATATGCACGCAAGCCTGCGCGCCTGTGATGCTGAAAAATACCAAAACCGCTGGCGGTTGTGGTGCGGTGGTCAACATCGCATCCATCTCGGGCCTGCGGGCCAGCGCACTGCGGGTAGCCTACGGCACGAGCAAGGCCGCCATCATTCACCTGACCAAACAGCAGGCCGTAGAGTTGGGCAACTTGGGCATTCGCGTCAACGCCATTGCACCCGGCCCGGTTGAAACCGACATGGCAAAAAAAGTACACAGCGCCGCCATTCGAAAAGATTACGCCGACGCCATCCCGCTCGCGCGCTACGGCACACCTGAAGAAATTGCAGAAGGCGTCGGCTTTTTATGCAGCCCTGCGGCCAGCTACATCAATGGCCAGGTGCTGGCTGTCGATGGTGGTTTTGATGCAGCGGGCATTGGTTTGCCGTCGCTGCGTTGAATTTGAACGCTATATTTACAGGAGCTTGTTGCGCCCGTATTTATTGGGCTAGAGGCATAAAATAGTAAGAATCCAAGCTCAAAAAGCCATTTTTTGACTAAATCACACGTTTGAAAAGTCAGGCTTGCGCTTTTGCATGAAAGCCGTGAAAGCCTCTCGCGCAGCGGGCTCGGCCAGCATGCGGCCAAAGCTGTTGCCTTCGTCAGCCATTCGCTCGGCCACCAAAGGCGCGTTTGATTTTTTCATTAGCCGCTTTGTTTCTATCAACGAAGACAACGGTTTACCCGCCAGCTTGCGCGCTTGCTGTTGTGCCAGCGCATTGGCTTCAGTGGGCGCGACGATGCGGTTAACCAAGCCAATTTCCTGTGCGGTTTCAGCCGTGAAAGGCTCGCCCAGCAGCAGCGCTTCAGCCGCCCGGTGGTACCCCATCAACTGCGGCACGAGCAGGCTCGAAGCAGCCTCGGGGCACAAGCCCAAATTGACGAACGGCATGGAGAACGCAGCGTTGTCGCCTGCATAAACCAGATCGCAATGCAGCAGCATCGTGGTGCCAATGCCGACCGCCGGGCCACATACCGCCGCCACGATGGGTTTGGTAAAGGTGCTAATGTTGCGCAAGAAGCGAAACACCGGGGAGTCTTGCCCAGCGGGCGGCACATTCAAAAAATCCTTGATGTCGTTACCCGCTGAGAAAATGGTTTCATGCCCTTGAATTACCACCGCGCGTGTGGCCGCGTCCCGGGTTGCAGCGTCCAGTGCATCGCTAAGCGCGGTATACATGGCCACATTGATGGAGTTTTTACGCTCGACACGGTTCAGTGTGATGGTGCAAACGCCAGCGTCATGGTTGATGAGAATTTCAGACATATTGTTTTCTCCGTTTACTCTTTGAAATACACCACCTGGTGTGTCGTAGCCAGGAGTGTGCCTGCTTCAGACCACAGCTGGGCGCTCTGGTCGAAAAATCCGTTGAATAAACACTGGGCCTTTGCTTGGCCCAGCACAAAGCCACTACCCAAACTAGCGACTGCGGCAAGCTCAGCCGCATCGGCATGAAAGTACACCGTCATCGACACCGTGCCAATCGGCACAAAGGTGCGGCGACGCAGGTACACGCGCGGAAAAAATGAGTCAGCCAACGCCGTGAGCGACACAAAATCAATGCTGCGTTCTTGTACATCTCGCACCCACATCTGGGTGAGCGTGTCGCCCTCAGTGCCGTCCCATACGGTGGGCAGGTGACCCGTCAGCGCGCGCATGTCATAGCGGTGCGTCCAGGCTAGTTTGGGCGGTTCAGACCGCGTCAACAAGTGTGCAGGCGTTAGCACGGGCATACGCGCCTCAATGCTGCTGAAGGTGGTACGCCGCACTGCGGTTACCGCAGTAGCCGTGATGACCACGGCGTCTGCTTGAGTCAACTGTATTGTCCAGTGCTGGGTTGACCGGTTGGTACGTGCGGGCTTGGCTGTGATTTCAAACGCACCCTCAGTTACCCCTGCGCAAAAGTTGACGGTAAAAGACACCGGGTTGCCCAATCGCTTGGGGTGCAGCATGACGGCCTGCAGCAACACCGCTGCCGTGATACCGCCAAATGGGCCGACCATGTTGAGCCAAGCGCTGTGGGTGCTGCCTTCGTAGTGGCCTTCTCCCATGTTTTGAAGTGCAATGGCTTGGTCAAAATCGAAAGTTGTTGACGTCATGAGTGAAGATGTTATGTAAAAACCTCTTGCTCCTTCCCCCTCTGGGGGAAGGCTGGGATGGGGGCACGCACATTAACAACTCATATTCTGCGCTTGCCCCCACCCTAACCCTCCCCTGGAAGGGGAGGGAACTTAAATTTTCCTCCCCCGGAAGGGGAGGAAAAGAATTAAACCCGCTCGAAAATGCCCGCAGCGCCCTGCCCCATACCCACGCACATCGTCACCATGCCGTATTTGAGCTGGTGACGCTGTAACGCATGAATAACGGTAGCCGCCCGAATGGCTCCGGTCGCGCCCAGCGGATGGCCGAGGGCAATCGCACCGCCCATTGGGTTGACCTTGGCCGGGTCCAGCCCCAGCGTATTCAGCACGGCAAGCGACTGCGCTGCAAAAGCCTCGTTCAGTTCAAACCAGTCAATATCGTCCTGCTTCAAGCCTGCATAGCCCAGTGCAGCGGGTATCGCCTCAATCGGGCCAATGCCCATGATGTGCGGCGGCACGCCCTTGGCGGCGTAGCTGACGAATCGGGCCAGTGGCTTCAGGCCAAATTGCTTGATGGCTTTTTCACTGGCCAGAATCAACGCACCGGCACCGTCAGATGTTTGCGAGCTGTTACCCGCCGTGACAGAGCCACGCGCCGCAAAAACGGTTTTAAGTTTTGCCAGGCCTTCAACTGTAGTGTCTGGCCGCGCGCCTTCGTCCATGCTGACGGTACGGGTGGTGGCGATGACTTCGCCGGTCTCTAAATTTGGGGTACGGTCAGTCACATCAACTGGCGTGATTTCATTCGTGAACTCGCCCGCCTGCTGCGCCTTGAGCGCTTTCATGTGCGACGCATAGGCAAACTCATCTTGCGCGGTGCGCGAGACTTTCCATTGCTGGGCGACTTTTTCAGCCGTCAGGCCCATGCCGTAAGCGATGCCAATGTTTTCGTCGTTGGCAAACATGGCGGGCGACAGTGATGGCGAATTACCCGACATGGGCACATTGCTCATCGACTCCACACCCGCAGCAATCATGACTTCAGCCTCGCCAACGCGAATGCGGTCGGCCGCCATTTGCACAGCAGACAGGCCCGACGCGCAAAACCGGTTGACGGTAATGCCGCCCACGCTGGTCGGCAAGCCTGCCAGCACCGCGCCAATGCGCGCAATGTTCAGGCCCTGCGGGCCTTCAGGTATGGCGCAACCGCAAATGATGTCTTCAATCGCCTTTGGGTCGAGCGTGGGGACTTGCGCCATTGCCGCGCGCAGCGCGCTGACCAGCAGGTCATCGGGCCGGGTGTTTTTAAAAAAGCCGCGATGGGAACGGCCAATGGGCGTGCGGGTGGCGGCGACGATGTAGGCTTCCTGGAGTTGTTTCATGGTGGTTCCTTTTTCTAATGGTGAAGGGTTCGGGGAGTACCCTCACCCTAGCCCTCTCCCAAATGTGGGAGAGGGGACGAATACGGATGCGCGTTCATCTTGTGCCCTCTCCCGCTGGCGGGAGAGGGCTAGGGTGAGGGCCTCAGCAGTGAGAAATATCTTCCCCAACACCGCATCTACTTGAGTTAATACGTCGTTATTCCAAAACCGTAAGGTCTGAAAGCCCAATATAGCCATGCCGCTTTCGCGCTTGATGTCATAGGCGTTATCAACGTGCTGACCACCGTCCAACTCAATGACCAAGCCGATTTCAAGACAAGCGAAGTCAGCGAAGTAGGGGCCGATGGGGTGCTGGCGGCGGAACTTCAAGTTCAATATTTGGCGGTCCCGGATTTTTGACCAGAGTAGTGCCTCGGCATCTGTTTGGCCTTGCCTTAGCGCGCGTGCCCTCACCCTAACCCTCTCCCGCTGGCGGGAGAGGGGACTTAAGTCGGGAGCGGTTAGCGTTGACATTACTTCCTCGGCCCAGCAGGTATCCAGGCCCAGACGAATTCGCATTCAATCGGCTGGTTGCCTGACTCATCCGTCACAGTTACAGCCACGGTGACTTCGCCTTTGGTGGTGCTGCGGATCAGCTCGCGCTGCGCATCAGTCAGCGTAGCCACAGCGCGCATAGCACCCTGGCCGCGCTTTTTAAACTGAACGCGCATGTCTTTAACCACTGGTACGCAGTCATCCCGCACGTTCATACCCATCACCATACCGGTTGCGGTTTCAGCGGCCAGTGTGCTCGCCATGGCATGCACGCCGCCGATATGGTTGCGTACCTTATGTTGATTCGCCACAAAAATTTGTACGCTGCTGGCCGACATTTCTTCATAACGCAGCTTGGCCGTACTCGTAAAAGGCACAGCCCGCCCCAGCACCACGCTGCGAAACCAGGGCCGCGCAAACGCAGGCACTTCTTTGAGCCGCTCCAGCTGGCGCTCAAGGCGGTTGGGTGAGTTGTTTAAGGTGGTCATAAGTCAATGGGTTCGTGATTGAGAAAGCGTAGCGAGGGGCCGTCAGGCTAGGCGCGGGTGCCGGAAGAAAACCGGAGCGACCTTCAGGGTCGTGAGGATTTGCTTTGGGCTGCAACGACGCATCACGGCTCCGCAGTAGCTTTATCAGTTACGAACTGGTTTGCCGGTGCTCATCATGCCCATGATTCGCTCTTGCGATTTTGGATGCTCCAGCAGCGAGCAAAACGCTTTGCGCTCCAGCGTCATCAGATACTCTTCTGTCACCAGCGTGCCGTTGTCCACATCACCACCACACACCACGCCTGCAATCAGGCTGGCAATGTGAAAGTCGTGGGCGCTGATAAAGCCGCCATCGCGCATGTTGACTAACTGGCCCTTGATGGTAGCCAGGCCATTACGGCCAACAACCGGGAAAGACTTTTTCAAAGGCGCTCGGTAGCCCGAGTCAAACATGGCCCGTGCTTCGTTAATCGCCACAAACAGCAGCTCATTGACATTCGGCACGATGACATCGCTGTCCAGCAAGTAGCCGATCTTGCGGCTTTCAATCGCGCTGGTGCCCACCGTGGCCATGGCCGCTGCGGTGAAGCCTTCAATTAAAAACGGTAGCATGTCTTTGTTCGTGCTTTTGGCAGCGTTCTCGGCAGCGCGGCGCGCAATGTAGACAAGGCCGCCCGCACCGGGTACCAAGCCCACGCCGACTTCTACCAAACCAATGTAGCTTTCCATCGCAGCTACGCGCTTGGCGGAATACACCGCCATCTCGCAACCACCACCCAATGCCAGGCCGCGAATGGCGGACACCACCGGCACAGCCGCGTAACGCATTTTGAGCATCACGTTTTGTAGCTCGGCCTCTACCTCATCAATGGCAGCGACGCCGCTCATCATGAAGGCGGGTAGCATGGCTTGCAGGTCAGCCCCGGCAGAGAACATCTCGTCGTTAGACCAGATCACCAGGCCTTTGTAGCTTTTCTCGGCCATGTCGATACCCAGTGCCAGGCCTTCGGCCACGTCGGGGCTGATCGCGTGCATTTTGGTTTTGATGCTGGCAATCAGCACGTCGTCGTCCAATGTCCACAACCTGATTGCGTCGTCTTCATGCAACGTTGTGCCTGCGGTGGTAAACGACTGTGCTTTTGCACCCAGCACGTCTTCAGGGAAATGCTGGCGCGCGTACACGGGCAACTGGCGCTTGGGGATGAACTTTTTAGCGGATGCAGACCAAGAACCCTGCGGTGTGTGTACGCCTGCAGCATCAGCAACCGGGCCTTTGAACACCCAGTCTGGCAGCGGCGCGCTTGACAGCGTTTTGCCCGCATCAATGTCTTCTTTGATCATGTTGGCTACTTGCAACCAGCCCGCCTGTTGCCACAACTCAAACGGGCCTTGCTTGGCGCCAAAGCCCCATCGCATCGCAAAGTCGATGTCGCGAGCGGTTTCGGCAATCGTCTCCAAATGCACGGCAGCGTAATGAAACTGGTCGCGCAAAATCGCCCACAAAAAGCGGGCTTCAGCGCCTTCTGCGTTGCGCAGTAAAGCCAAGCGTTCGCCCGCAGGCTTTTTCAGCATGCGGCCCACCACGTCGTTTGACTTGGCGCCGCCTGCAACATATTCCATCGTTTCAGGGTCAAGCCGCAAAATGTCGCGGCCAACTTTTTTGTAGAAACCAGCGCCGGTTTTTTGCCCCAGGCTTTTTGATTCGAGCAGCTTGGCCAGCACTGGCGGCGTGCCGTACATGCTGGTGAAAGGGTCAGGCGTTTTACCCTCGCCTTCGCCAAGGTTGTCTTGCAGTGTCTTGATCACATGCGCCATGGTGTCCAGGCCCACCACGTCTGCCGTGCGGAAGGTGCCCGAGCTGGCACGGCCCAGTTTTTTACCCGTCAAATCATCGACCACGTCATACGTCAAACCAAAAGCTTCAGTCTGTTTGATGATCGCCAGCATGCCGGCAATACCGACTCGGTTGGCAATGAAGTTCGGTGTGTCGTGTGCGCGAATGACATTCTTGCCCAAGCCGCTGGTGACGAATGCTTCCAGGTCGTCCAGCACCGCCGCACCGGTGGTGGGCGTGTTGATAAATTCCACCAGCGTCATGTAACGCGGGGGGTTGAAAAAGTGAATGCCGCAAAAGCGCGGCTTGATGGACTCGGGCAGTGCTTCGCTCAGTTTAGTGATAGACAGGCCCGACGTGTTGCTGGCCACAATCGCGCCGTCAGCAATAAAGGGCGCAATCTTGTTGTACAGATCAGTCTTCCAGTCCATGCGCTCGGCAATCGCTTCGATGATCAAGTCGCACTCTTTAAGCACATGCATGTGCTCTTCGTAGTTGGCTTGCTGGATGAGCGCCGCATCTTCCGCAATGCCGAGCGGCGCAGGTTTTAGCTTTTTCAAACCTTCAACCGCTCGGGTCACGATGCTGTTTTTAGGCCCCTCTTTAGCGGCCAAGTCGAACAAAACAACTGGGATTTTGCAATTGACAAGATGCGCAGCGATTTGCGCACCCATCACGCCTGCGCCCAGAACAGCGACTTTCTTTACGGTGAATTTATTCATATGAGTTCCAATTACGTAGCGGGGATGCCCTCACCCTAGCCCTTTTCCCAAGGGGAGAGGGAACAAGAACATTAGGCCAAAGCTTCGTCAGTTTCCATCAGCGACTTGGCGCCGCTGCGTGCTGTGCGCATCAGCGTTGCTGTTTCAGGGAAAAGCTTGGCGAAGTAAAAGCGTGCGGTTTGCAGCTTGGCGATGTAGAACTTGTCGGTATTGCCAGCAGCAATTTCACGCAGTGCGACCTGCGCCATACGCGCCCAAAAGTAACCAAACACCAGGTGGCCAGCGACGCGCAAGTAGTCCACCGCAGCGGCGCCCACTTCGTCGGCATTTTGAAAGCCTTTGAAGCCCAACTCGGTCGTGAACTTGGTCATCTGTTCGGCCAGCACGGCCAGCGGGTTGATGAACTCGGCCATTTTTTCGTTCACGCCTTCCTCAGCCACCAGTGCGCCAATCAATTTTCCAAATTTTTTCAGGGTCGCGCCGTTGTTGCTCAAAATTTTGCGGCCCAGCAAATCCAGTGACTGAATGGTGTTGGTGCCCTCGTAAATCATGTTGATGCGGTTGTCGCGCACAAACTGCTCCATGCCCCATTCTTTAACGTAACCGTGGCCGCCAAATACTTGCAGGCAAGCGTTGGTGGCAATGTGGCCGTTGTCGGTCAAAAACGCTTTCACGATAGGGGTCAAAAGCGACAAAATCTCACCGCTTTCCTTGCGCACAGCCTCGTCCGGGTGCTCCATTTCTTTGTCTAGCAGCACCGCGCAGTACGTTGCCAGGGCGCGGCCACCTTCAGCATAAGCCTTGGCAGTCAGCAGCATTTTGCGCACGTCAGGGTGCACGATGATCGGGTCAGCGGCTTGGCTTTTGTCTTTGACACCGGACAGTGAGCGCATTTGCGTGCGGTCTTTGGCATAAGCCAGTGCATTTTGGTAGGCCACTTCTGTCAGGCCCAGCGACTGATTGCCCACACCCAGACGGGCGGCGTTCATCATCACGAACATGCCCTGCATGCCTTTGTTGGGCAAGCCAACCAATGTGCCAATCGCACCGTCCAGAACAATCTGCGCTGTGGCATTGCCATGAATGCCCATCTTGTGCTCCAGGCCGCCGCAGTAAATGCCGTTGCGCGCACCTAAAGTTCCGTCTTTGTTGACCATAAACTTGGGCACGATAAACAGGCTCACACCCTTGATACCGGGGGGCGCATCGGCCAGGCGGGCCAGTACCAGGTGAATGATGTTGCCGGCCATGTCGTGCTCGCCAGCGCTGATAAAAATCTTGTTGCCGGTAATTTTGTACGTGCCGTCTGGCAAGGCTTCAGCTTTGGTCCGCATCAGGCCCAGGTCGGTGCCGCAATGCGGCTCGGTCAGGCACATGGTGCCGGTCCATTCGCCGCTGGTCATTTTGTGCAGGTAGGTCTCTTTTTGCGCTTCAGTCCCGTGGCTGTGCAGCGCGGCATGCGCGCCATGCGTCAGGCCCGGGTACATGGTCCAGGCCTGGTTGGCGCTGTTGAGCATTTCATAAAAGCACTGGTTGATGACCAGCGGCAAGCCCTGACCACCATAAGCGGGGTCGCCACTGAGCGCAGGCCAGCCGCCTTCAACATACTTGGCGTAAGCTTCTTTAAAGCCCTTGGGTGTGGTGACGGCGTGGGTGGTGATGTCCAGCGTACAGCCTTCCTCGTCGCCGCTGATGTTGAGCGGAAGGATGACGTCGGTTGCAAACTTGGCACCTTCTTCAAGCACAGCGTTGATGGTGTCAATGTCGGCATCAACGTACTTGGCAATTGGCTTGAGTTCTGCTGCGACGTTCAGCACTTCGTGCATGACAAACTGCATATCGCGAATGGGGGCGTTGTAAACAGGCATGGGAAAGCTCCTAAAAATTAAGATGATTTAGAGCGCACTGGCATAGCGCGCCAAAATGTTGACAAACCCGGTGTTGGCCCTCGCCACGGATCCGGGGGTTTTTAAAAATCTGGCTTCGTAATGCAGCGCGAGAATCAGGCCGTGAATTTCAAACGCCATCTGATGCTCATCAGCGTCTTGCGCCAGGTGTCCGGCTTCCTTGGCCTGCACCACGGCACGGTTCATGGCAGCCAGCCAGGTCTGTACAGAGCCAGCCAGTGCATCACGCACCGGGCCGGGCCTGTCGTCAAACTCAACCGCACCACTGATGAACAGGCAACCCGAATCAATCTCGACCGAGGTGCGGTTCATCCAGTTTTGAAACAGTGCTTTGAGGCGCGGCATACCTTTAGGCTGCATCAGTGCGGGGTAAAACACCTCTTCTTCAAAGCGCGTGTAGTACTCGCGAATCACCGATATTTGCAACTCTTCACGCGAGCCAAAATGCGCAAACACACCTGATTTGCTCATGCGCATGACCTCAGCCAGCGCGCCAATGCTTAAGCCTTCAAGACCAATTTGCGTGGCCAGGCCAAGAGCAGCACCCACAATGGCGGCTTTGGTTTGCTGGCCTTTGTGCATGACTGTGCTGCCGTCCTGCGGCGGAGCATGACGGCTGACATGGGTAGAAATTTCAACAACGGCCATAGGTGCAAATAAGAAACGGCAAAATAAAACGAACGATCGTTCTATTTTGCAGCAATTTGCACCCAACTGTGAATTGGCAAGGCGTTTTTGCGCGAATTACCGCTTTATAGAGGCGGTTATCTAGCAAAATTAAGGGTATACCCTAATTTATCGGGTGTTTACACAGGCAGTTGATGCAACCAGGTTGCTGCCTGCTTAACTTGTACACGCCCATGCGCCTCGTCGTGACGCAAGTGGCGCACCACTTGCACCGCTTGTGCTTCTACCCATTGATCAGCAAAGCGTTTTAAGGCAGCATGCGGTTTTTTATCTGACAGCTTGCATTCGACCAAGTGTGTCAGGGTGTCGCCGCCGGGCGCATTGTGGCTCAGACAAAAGTCAACTTCAGCGCCGTCTTTGGTGCGCACGTAGTGCAAATCAACTTCTTTGCCTTGGGAGTCTTGTTGCCAATGCACGTGCTTTAACAAATGGCAGGCCACCCCATTTTCAAAGCGAATGCCTTCGTCGCCCAGCACCAGGCCCGTATCAAAAAAGTAAACCTTGGGTGCTTGCAGCGTGGCCCGAGCGATGTTGTGATGCCACGGACGAACCACAAAAATAATATAAAGCGCCTCCAAAATTTCAAGGTAGCGCTTCAAAGTCACCGGCGACACATTCAGGTCACGCGCCATTGAGGCCAGCGACAACGGTGAGCCGACGCGTTGCCTGAGCAACTCTGTAAACAGGCGCATTGCCGTCAGCTCATGCAGACGTGAAAATTCCAGCACATCGTTGCGAATCAGGCCATCGAAGTATTGCTTGCGCCAACGCTGGGCATCGTCGTCCGTTGCGGCCAGGCAAGGCTCTGGAAACCCACCGCGTGCCAGTAAATGCGTAAGCGCGTCGTCAGGCGTAACACCTGTCTCAGCACACCATTCACGCACCGAAACAGGATGCAAGCGCCAGGCAAAAAAACGGCCCGCCAGTGATTCGCCCGCTTGACGAAATGTGTCCAGTCGTGCATTGCCCGTTACCAGCAACTGCTGTTGGGCAGGCTTGCCGTCAACGACACCTTTTAGCCAAGGCTTCCAGTCAGCCATTTTGTGGATCTCGTCCAGCACCAGCAACTTGGCTTGTGGTTGCCAGCTAGCTCGCAAGATCACTGCCCGGTCATCTGCTACGTCGTAGTTAAGGTACTGGCCAAGCGTACCAGCCAGCAACATCCGGCTTAAAGTGGTTTTGCCAACTTGGCGCGGGCCAGTGACAAACACCATCTTCTTGGTGAGGTCGGACTTGATGAGATCATCGAGATAGCGTTGCATCCGGCTATTTTATATCTCAATATTAAAAAGTCGCGACTTTTTAATATTAAACATTCAAAAAGACGCTCTCTAGCGCTTGAACAGCACAACCACCTGCCATGCCGTCTACCCCAGAATAGTGGCCAGACTGGCTTCCAGATGCTCTGATGGCAAACGCCTGAAGCCAGAACGGGCAAAGCGCTGCAAGCGGCCAACCATGAAGGCCACTGCGACCGACGCCCGGACTTGCGCGTCAACCGTTGGCGTCGCTGAACCGCTGGCGACGCCGCCGTCGCGCAGGCTTAGCTTCAGCGCGGACTCCAGTTTGTCAAAAAACTGGTTCATGCGTTCTTGCAGGCGGTCGTTTTCAAAAACCAGGGCATCGCCCACCATCACTCGAGTCATGCCGGGGTTTTTTTCAGCAAACTGCAGCACCATCGTTACCAGGCGTCGGCCTCTGACCACCGGGTCGGCTTCGCGCTCGGCAATCTGATTGACGAGGGTAAAAACGCTTTGCTCGATAAACTCAATCAGCCCTTCAAACATTTGCGCTTTGCTGGCAAAGTGGCGGTAAAGTGCGGCCTCACTCACGTCCAGCCTGGCGGCCAGTGCAGATGTGGTGATGCGTTCAGCGCCCGGCTGCTCCAGCATGGTGGCCAATGCCTGCAAAATTTGCACTCGCCGCTCACCCGGCTTGGGCCTTTTGCGCGCTGCAACATCGGTCATCGTTGAGCCTTGGGGAGAGGTATCGACGTCAGGCGCTAGGTCATGCATAGTGGGTGAAGATAGATGTGTCAAATAGCCAGGTGCGTGTGCAAATGATTCTCTCACAGGGAGATGATGCTTTTCAGCCTGCCGGGGTCGGGTTTTCCAGCTGCAATATGAGGCTGACCCGCAAACCTGACGACCGGGTTTGACTGCCTGAAGTGAGGCAAGTGACGCCAGTGTCACCCAGTACAAGTTGGGTTTTGTGGACTCTGGCGATCTCGTCTGCAATGGCCAGACCCAAACCATTGCCCTCACCAGACGTGCCCTGCACCCGGTAAAACCGCTCAAGTGCCTTGCTGCGCTCGTGCGGTGCGATGCCGGGTCCGTTGTCTACCACTTCCAAAAACGCCGCGCAGCGCGTGTCTGCTGCAGGCCCGCAACGTATGGTGACTGAGCCGCCTGCAGGCGTGTACTTGACGGCGTTGTCAACCAGATTGCTTAGCAATTCGCGCAGCAGCCATTCGTGGCCAAGCGCCTGGACGGGCTCCACTTCCAGGCCCAAATCAATGCCTTTGTAAGTGGCGGCGTCAAGGTGCAGCGCCAGCATAGACTCGCACAGGTCCTTTAAATCCACCCGCTGCAGCGGCTGGGCGGCAACAGTCAGGGCATCGGCTCGTGACAGGGCCAGCAGCTGGTTGGCCAATTGTGATGTACGGCGGGTGGCATTACGCAGCTTGATGATTTTGTCCGCTTGCAAGGTGACAGCGCCTTCACCGCCTTTGGTTTTGGACACCCGGGCGGCCTGCGCCCAAGCCTCGACTTGCGCCTGCAAGCCCGCCAAGGGCGTGCGCAGCTGGTGCGCCGCGTCGGCAATAAAACGGCGCTGGCTTTCAGCTTGGGCATTGACCAGGCCAAACAGGCGGTTTATGGAAGCCACCAGCGGCTGGACTTCTGCCGGTGTACTTTGCGGATCAATCGCACTCAGGTCACGCGGGCTGCGGCGCTCGACAGCATCAGTCAAATCATTTAACGGCTTGAGCGCGCGAGTCACCGCCCAGTTAACAGCAAAACCAGCCGCCAGTACCAGCACCAGGTTAGGTAGCAGCACCTTCAGCCAAACCAACCGCAGCCACTTCTGGCGTGCGTCAGACCCATCGGCCAGCTGCACAATCAGCTCACCAGCAGCCGTTTCTACCCGCTGGGCCGCAATGCGGTAAGTGATGCCGTTGTCTTCAATGCTGTGAAACTCAGGCTCGCGGGTGGTGGGCAAGACCGGATCTATCCAGGTTTCGCCTGCCAAAAAGCCGCCCGTGGCGTTGGAAATGCGAAACCCGGCTGAACGATTTTTGTCTTTGATGAAGTCTTCAATTTCAGGCGCCAACAGCAGAATCAAAGTGGCTTCTTCTTTGGCATCCACTTGAAGCACAGAATCTGCCAGCATTGGAACCAGGCGAACCAGTTGTTCATCTTTTTGCAAGGCCACACTGCCGGCGGTTTGGTAATCAAAATAAATGCTCACCAGCGCAAACAAGCCCAACGGCAGCAAAAGCAGCAGCAGCAACCGGCGCTGCAAGCCAGACCGCATGGCGGCGGAGGTCATTCAACGCTGCTGTTAGATACTGACCCAGCAATTTCAAGCCGGTAGCCAAAACCGCGAATCGAGCGGACGCTGACACCGTGGGAGTCCAGCTTGCTGCGCAGGCGCGATATGTAAACCTCAATCGCGTTAGGCGTAATTTCCTTGTCCCAGCCCGTCAACGCTTGCAGCAACTTGTCTTTGCTGGCCGGCTTGGGGGCGTTGATCAGCAAGTATTCCATGACCGTCCATTCGCGCGGCCCGAGTTCAATCAGATGGCCATTGGCACGTGCCTCCCGGTTGGCTGAGTTCAATTCGAGCGGACCAAAGCTTAAAGTGGCGCTGGTGGCGGCTTGCGAACGGCGCAGCAAAGCGCGTAGTCGGGCCAGCATTTCAGGCAGCTCAAAGGGTTTGACCATGTAGTCGTCGGCGCCCAAGTCAAGCCCCTGAACCCGGTCTTGCAGCGCATCTCTGGCCGTCAAAATCAAAATTGGCATGGTCACGCCGCTTTTTCTGATGCTTCTGGTCAGACTCAAACCATCCATTTTGGGCAGACCAATATCGATGATCGCAGCGTCAAACGCTTCTTTGAGCAGAACTTCTTCAGCACGCTCGGCACTGCCGACCCAGTCAACCGCATAGCCAGCATCACACAAGCCCAGCTTGATACCGCTGGCCACCATGACATCATCTTCAACGAGCAGTAGTCTCATGCGGGCATCCTCATGTATTCATTTTTTCAAGAACGCCCGCTAGTATTGAAATGAATCGTGGCTCAATGACTTCGAATCATCGTACCAAATGCCTGCTCAGTCAAAATCTCCAGCAGCATGGCGTGCGGCACGCGGCCATCAATGATGTGCACGGAATTCACGCCGCTTTTGGCAGCGTCCAGCGCACCTGCAATTTTGGGCAACATGCCGCCAGATATCGTGCCATCTGCAAACAGCTCGTCAATCTCCCGCGCCGTCAGATCTGTCAGCAGCTTGCCTGATTTGTCGAGCACGCCCGGCGTGTTGGTCAACAACACCAGTTTTTCAGCTTTCAGCACAATGGCCAGCTTGCCAGCCACCACATCTGCATTGATGTTGTAGCTCTCGTTGTTTTCGCCAAACCCGATGGGGCTGATAACCGGAATGAACGCATCGTCCTGCAGTGCTTTCACGACACTCGGGTCAATGCTCACAATATCGCCCACAAAACCCACATCGTGCGCTTTGTTCGGGTCTTTGTTGTCCGTCATGCTGAGCTTTTTGGCGCGAATCAACCCGCCGTCGCGTCCGGTCAAGCCGACTGCCTTGCCGCCAGCCTGGTTTATCAGTCCCACAATGTCCTGCTGCACCTGACCGGCCAACACCCACTCAACGACTTCCATCGTCTCGTCGTCAGTCACCCGCATGCCCTGAATAAATTCACCCTTTTTACCCAACCGGTTGAGCGCAGTTTCAATTTGCGGCCCACCGCCATGCACCACCACAGGATTCATTCCAACCAGCTTGAGCAATACAACATCTTCAGCAAAATCAGCTTGCAACGCAGGGTCAGTCATGGCGTTGCCGCCATATTTGATCACCAGCGTTTTACCGTGAAATTTGCGGATGTACGGTAACGCCTGGGCAAGAATTTCGGCTTTATCACGCGGCGAGATGTGGGTAAGGTCTGGGTCGGATGGTAAGGTTTGATTGGTCATGGTTTGTATGTCCGACTCAGGTTGTTGGATGAGAAAACATCAAGCAACGCGCTTAATTGCTGATGGCAAATTCTTCTCTAGGGCGACCTTGTTCAATCAGCGCGGTCAGCCACTTGGGAGTCAGCCCTCGCCCAGTCCATGTCTCGCCGCCCGGTCCGCGGAATTTGGCTGCTACAGGGTTTTTTGTAGCCTTTTGCACAGCAGCACTGCCGCGCTTTTTAAAGGCCGCTTCTTTTTTACCCTTGGCATTTGGTTTGTAAGCTTGCAAATCTTTGGCAGTAATACCAAAGGCCTGCATTTTGGCCCGGATATCCTGGACTGTTTTGTCAAATTCCTTCGCCTTGATATCGGCGGCCTGTTTTTGCAGTTTTTCAATCTGCGACTGGATATTTATCAAATCATTCATGTTTACTCTTTACCTATAAAAATAATAATATACAACAACCCCAGTAATGTACCAATACCGTTGATGAATAGATAAACAATTGTTAAATTTTTTGCGCGTCGTCTTGTGTGAGAAGTTTGACAATTGATTTTCGCCACACAAAAGCGGCAGCAAGCAAGGCTGAAAGTAACGCGCCAAGCGCGATAACAAGCAGCGGCCCGGGCCGCTCAGGTTGAACAGGAATGGAGGGCGGGGTAATAAACTGAGCTTGCGACAGAAAACGGCTGCTAATCTGCGATAAATCGGCGGTTAGTGACAAAAGCTTTTCCCGCTCTGCGTCAGATTTAACCTTGCTACCGTATTGACTCAGCACCGCGGACAAGCCAAGCACAGCCTGCGAGCCGCTGCGGGCCTGCTTGAGGGACTCTTCAATTTCCTTTAACAACCCTTGGGTAAATACCTGTTGCTCAAGCTCACGGTCAATTCTGCCAACTTTTTGCCG
Organism: Polaromonas sp.; assembly: GCA_043756405.1. GTDB lineage: Bacteria > Pseudomonadota > Gammaproteobacteria > Burkholderiales > Burkholderiaceae_C > Polaromonas. The sequence goes on along the minus strand of JAYURC010000139.1, from coordinate 6,380 downwards.
AATCTCAATGATTTCAGATTCAGCACCTACCAGTTGAGCACGAGGCGAAATAAATCTTTCGTTTTCCCGGCGGATGTCAACAACTTGAGAGCCTTCACGGCGTATCAATTCTGGGTAAGCAATTACTATATCTTTAAGCGCGGCTGCTCGAATCTGCGCTTGTTCAATTGCGAACCCGTACTTTAGCTTTTGCTCGCGAGCACGATCGGTAAACTGCAAATTGTCGAGCTTCCAGCCTGCCACCTGCTCTCGCACTGCCTCACTTGCGGCAACGTCTTTTACATAACTCCCAAGCCATGCCGCAACAATGGCGGCTTCAATTGGGTCGGCCGCCGTGTGCGTTAACCGTAGCCCCAAATATGCTTTGTGCAACTCTGATGTATTGTCGCGATCCTTTTCCATTTCAATCAGTACATCGGGCAACTCTTTTGCGTCTGCCTTGCTAACCTTCGGTACCGGTTTGTGCCATTGCCCTTTTTGTATGGACTGACCCATCTGCTTGACTCCTTCCGCGTCCAGGCCTGGGGGCGGAGTCAATCTTGCAAATCGATCAAAGGTATTTACATCATTTGCAAGTTCGATAAACCGCTTGTATTCAGACGTTCCCATGTCCATGCTGATGACGCCCTCAGTCTTGTAACGCAGCAGCGGCCCATATCCCAGCGCGCCGCCCAGGCCCGCCCCTGCAACTGCTACCACCAAAACAAAGATTAACTTCTTAAACATACGTAGTCCAAAATTATGCTTTACGGCGTGAGCGCGCAAGGTTTTTATCCGATTAAAGCGCCAGTTTAACTAGCGCCGGGGGTGTATCCATGTACCAGTCTTACGAGCATATCTTTTATGTCGTGCTCGCTGTTACGAACAGCAGCCAGCCGCATTTCTGCCAACAACGGTGCCAGCAAATCCCAACGTACAAAGTCTTCGCGCGCCTTCATGATTCGCTCATGCGCGGTAGCTTCAGGGTTGTCGCCAATCAGCAGTTCTTCGTACAGCTTTTCGCCAGGGCGCAACCCGGTAATAACAATATCGATGTCACCTACCGGGTTCTGTGCATCTCGCACAGACAGACCCGAGAGTTGCGCCATGCGCCGCGCAAGGTCAATTATCTTTACTGGCTTGCCCATATCCAGTACAAATACATCACCGCCTTGTGCCATGGCCCCGGCTTGCAGCACCAGTTGGGCTGCTTCTGGAATAGTCATGAAGTAGCGGGTAACCTCCTCATGCGTGACCGTTAACGGGCCGCCATCAAGCAACTGCTTGCGAAACAGCGGCACCACGCTGCCGCTGCTGTCCAGCACATTGCCAAAACGCACCATTGAAAATATGGTGTTATTCCTGATTTCATTGCTTTGTGTGCCATCTGGCATGTGAAAGCGTAAAGAACCACTAGCCGCCATGGCTTGCAACACCAATTCGGCCATGCGCTTGGTGGCGCCCATCACGTTAGTGGGCCGCACCGCCTTGTCGGTAGATATCAACACAAAGTGCGCGGCACCGCTTTCCATGGCGGCACGCGCCGTATTCAAAGTGCCAAATACATTATTAAAGACGCCTTCAGAAGGATTACTTTCTACCAGCGGCACATGCTTGTAAGCCGCTGCGTGGTAGACCGTGGCAGGTTGATAGAGCTGAAAAATTTCTTTCAGCCGCCTAAAGTTACTGACGCTGGCTAGCAACGGGATAATCTCAAAAGCATAGTTACTGTTGGTACATAAGCCCAACAACTCGCGGTGAATGCTGTAAAGACCAAACTCGTTATGGTCCACCAGCACCAGCTGGCGGGGTTTTTCTAACATGATCTGGCGACACAACTCGCCACCAATGCTGCCGCCAGCCCCGGTCACCAAAACCACTTTGCCAGCCAGGTTTTGTGCCAACAGGGCCGTGTTGGGCGGCACAGGCTCGCGGCCCAGCAGATCTTCAGTATCCAGCTCCTGAAAGTCTTGAAGCGCAACCCGCCCGGATGCCAGGTCAAACATGCCCGGCAAGGTCCGAACATGCACAGGCAGGCCGCGTAACTGGGCGATGATGTCATTGCGTCTTGCGCGACCCAAGGACGGCATGGCGAGCAAAATATCTGTCACGCCCAGCCGCTCTACAGCATCAGCCACGTCGCCCGGTGCCATGATCTGCACACCATTGATGCTCCGCCCAATTTTTGCCTTGTGGTCATCAATAAAGCCCAGCAAGACAAACTTTTGACCCACACCCAATGCCGAGGCGGTTTGCACGCCCGCCTCGCCTGCGCCATAAATCAGCAGGCGGCCCTCGGTGTGACGCGACTTGCCAGACCAGCCCGCCAGCCAGAACCGGGCAACAGCCCGGCTAATACCAACCAAGAGCAAAAATAGCAGCGGTTGTATCAAGCCGATGCTTCTCGGCACGCCCTGCCAATTAAAAAACAGCAACGCACTAAAAAATAACATCGCATAAACGCCCACCGCCTTGGCAGTGCTGGCCAGCGCTGCCAAACCGGTGTACCGGAAAATGGCGCGATAAAGTCCAAACCGGGCAAATATCGGAAACGCCAGCAAAGGCGCTAGCAGGTATACATACTTTTGCTGATATTGGGGCAAGCCTGTTTGGTCTACGCGCAAGTAAAACGCAGCCCAGACCGAAATCAGTGCTAAAAATACGTCCAGCACGATGACCACCAAGCGTTTAACAGAACGCGGCAGCGCAAGCAGGGGAGCGGCTGATTTAAGAAACGACATTTAAACTTTTTAACATTTTTACAGCTTGGTTTGTTTTTCAGCAATCCAAGCCAACAAAGTACTTTATCAGTGAGAAACCCCGTCTCTGTAAAGTACTTTTACAAATGTCAGCCAAAGAATACGTAGGTCAAAAAGTAGTGATTGTTTGTGCAGGTACTCCGCGTCCAGCGTTACCTTATCTGGAATGGGTAACTCGTCACGCCCATTAACTTGCGCCCACCCGGTTAAACCAGGCACCAGCTTGTGCACGCCGTGTTGCGTGCGCAGGCCTATAAGGTCATGCTGATTAAATAGTGCGGGGCGTGGCCCCACAAAACTCATGTCACCCAGCAAAATACTCCACAGTTGCGGCAGCTCGTCCAGACTGCTCTTGCGCAAAAATGAGCCAATGGGCGTGAGGTGCGACTTGGCGTCAGCCAGCAAGTGCGTAGCCACAGCAGGCGTGCCAACCCGCATACTGCGAAACTTTGGCATCTTGAAAATTTTGTTCTGCCGTCCTACCCGGTCTGACCAGTACAGCGCTGGCCCTGGTGACGTTAAACGCACCGATACAAAAACAAGCAGCATGGGCACAACTAAAACCGTGCACGTAGCCAAAGCCAGCAGCAAGTCAAACAACCGTTTCACGACCATAACCTTCCGCTACTTTCTTCATGCGGCGGCCAAAAGGCTTTCATAAGGAATGCGTAATCCGTAATGCAACCTTTTTACCATTTGCAAACTTAGCCGACGCTTGCGATTCAGCACTTCAGAGACTCGTCCGCTTGAACCGATGTACGCCTCAAGGTCTTTTGGGGTGAGTCCTTGCTGCTCCATTCTGAATTTGATTGCCTCCACCGGATCTGCCTGACCCGTTGGGAAATGCCTATGCTCATAGGCCTCAATAAGTGTGACCAGAATTTCCATCTCGTCCGCCTCAGCAGTACCCGCTTGCGCTTGAAACACCGGCCCAAGCCGTTGCAACGCTGCGCGCAAATCGTCATCGTTTCGGATAGGCTTAATATTCATCGACGGTCTCCACGTTAATTTGGTCATACATGGCATGAGTCCCAACAAACTTCACCCAAACAATTCCGGCTTGGTATTGGACTTCTACAACCAGCCGGTATTTGTTGCCAGAAATGTTGAACACCACCCGGTTGTTACCGCATATGCTTGCGCTGCTGTACTGGTTTTTGATGTCCTGCGGGGCAGTGCTCATGCCCAGTGCTCTTTTGCGGTCGCAAACTAAAGCCAAGTTCTTTAAGAATCTTGCGCACCTCTGCGGCCCGTAAAGGCCGCTTCCACCGGCTCATGCGCCAGCTGGCACCAGGGGCATAGCAGCCTCATAGCTCTGACGCTTTTTTGTGGCGTTAATTATCTTGATGAAGTAATAAAGGGCGATGTAGCGCAGCGGAGCCTTGCGGTGCAGCAGTTCTGCGGCGTGTTCACTGTCTACGCCTACTGCATCAGCAACATAGCTGGCAATCTGTTCATTGAGCAGCTTGCGTGCCTGTACAGCGCTGCAGGCTTGCACGGATAGATCAAGATCAACACACATTGCCACCCAATAGCCCTTGCGCTGCAAAGCTAGACAACGAACCAGCAAGTCGTTAGGGTGAAAGGCTTTGTTTTTCATAACGCCTTAAATTATCTACCGTTCAAGGGATGGTGGCTAGGATTTTTTTTGAAACGTCAACTGGACTCGCCCGAGGGTACTGTGATTGGCGTACCAAAGTTATCAAGCAGACAACTGCTCTTTGAATGGTTATGAACTAATGCCCCCCGCCAGCAGCGCGGCGCAAACCCTCATCCAGCGACAGCGGAGGCGTCCAACCCAACAGCTGACGCGTCTTGGCAATATCCACCTGCAAAGATGAACACAAGCGTTGCGCAACATCCTGCTTGCCCACCATCGCCGCCGCCAGCTTTAGCCAGCTGGCAGGTACGGGCACCAAACGGGCGGGGCAACCCATGGCGTGCCCCATGCGGCGCAGCAGCTCTGTGGTCGATACATCTTCACCATCAGACACCAGAAAAGTTTGGTTGGCGGCTGCGGGATGGGTAAGGCAAGTCACGATCAAATCGACCAGGTTGTCGAGGGCCACCAGACTGCGCTGGTTATGAATCGCGCCTAGTGGCAGTGGTACACCGCGCTGTAGCCAGCGCATCAACGAACCAAAATTGCCGGGTGCATCTGGCCCGTACACGAGCGGAGGCCGAACGATCACCACTTCCATCCCGGTTTCAGCAGCGATACGCAACAAACCTTGTTCGGCCTCCCATTTGGAAAGTGCGTAGTCGTTATGAGGGTCGGGTTTGTCTGCTTCTGAGAATGGCCTGCCAAGCACATTTTGCGCGCCATTCACGCCTACTGAGCTGACATATACGAACCGGCTTATTCCACTTGCTGCTGCCGCCTTTGCCAGATTCATCGTGCCCGCCACATTTACTTTGCGAAACTCTCCCAAAGGATTTTTCGCACCCTCATGAATGACGTGGACTCGCGCAGCCAAGTGGATAACTGCATCCACATCCTCTAGTGCACCAGACCAATTTGTTGTCGAACCAATATTGCCCATCTCAAAGTATCCGTCACCTGCGCCGTTCAACCGACGGACCACACGATTCAAATTATGGTTGCGCTGAGTTAGTTCAATGCAAACCGCACGCCCAACAAAACCATCAGCACCGGTAACTAACAATCGCATCAAGTAGGCCGTTTGAAGAACTGCAGTGCACGCGCAAACAACTTATTCAGCACAAAACTGATTAGCGAAAAGTGCAGTCGATTTTTTAAAAGTGCCCTTCGAATCTCAACATTCTGTTTAAAAATGTTGCTAAGACTCCGGTTGGTAGTGCCGCCTAAACGCATTTTTACAAGAACCTGCGGAATGTAATGACTGGAAATGCGGGCAGCCTCCAAATAACGCGCCATCAACTCAAAGTCTGCGGCTATTTTGAAACTCAGATCAAATCCACCCAAACGCTGATAAACCAAGCGACGAACAAAAAATGTTGGGTGTGGCGGGCACCAGCTTTTTTCAAAAGAGCCTGGCACAAAATCTGCTGAGCGCCAGTATCTGACAGTCCGCGTTGGGTCAGCCTGACTGACATAACAAAGATCGCCGTAACAACTGTCTGAGCCGCTGTTTGCAAAAGCTGCTGCAACTGTCGCTAAACTATTTGGCGAGGCATAAAAATCATCGGCATTAATAAAGGCCACTACCTCCCCACTGGCCAAAGCTATCCCTTTATTCATCGCATCGTAAATACCTTTGTCCCGCTCAGAAACAACTTTGGTCACATGCAGCCCCTCAGACTTTACAACCTCTAGCGTATTGTCTTGTGAACCCCCATCGACAATGATGTGCTCAATGTCACCATGAGTTTGCTCGCGCACCGATTGAAGGGTATGACCAATTGTCTTAGCCGAGTTGAAACAAACAGTGACAACAGTAATTTTCATAAAAATTTTTTTTGTGCTGCTCTAAAAATCAAAGACCTTATTAGATGTAAGCGCCAAATCAATCTCTTAGCGAAACTAGTCCTAGAAGATTGGGTAGTTTGCGATGCATTTGCGCCATGGCGGCGATATAAAAGTAGTGGAATCTCCACCACAGTAACCTTGCCATAAATTTCCGCCACCAATCCAAGCCACCAATCATGCATGGGCAAGGA
>JAYURC010000138.1:0-6152 GCA_043756405.1 Polaromonas sp. | reverse complement strand
CAGGTTCAACTGGCCAATGCGGGCCAAGGCAATCAGTGGGCCTGCATCTGCAACAACAATTTTTTTCACGGAGCAAGCCTACGGTGCCACATTCACCGCATCGCCGTAGGGCTGGTCCATGCGGCGGCAACCGCCACTTCGTCAGCCAAGGTTTTCTCGTCGTAGTCCACCACAGGTACGCCCAGGCGCGACAGCCGAGTCAGCATCACGGCGAGGCTTTCGCCCGCCAATTTGGCTGCGCCACCTACCGATATCAACTTGTTTTTAAACAAACTCACCGCCATCGCCTGGCGAACATGCGCCATGTCTGGCACGCCAGCCAGTTGGTCAAAGCCAATGATCAGCGCATCGGGTTTGTCACGGTTCATGACCACAACCATATCGGTCTTGGCACTTTTAAGCGCTGTGGACGGATTGGATTTAAGTTGGCGAACGTTAACAACCTGCATGATGTTCTCCTTTAATGTGGGAACATTGAATTTTAATGCTATTTCTCCCGCGATGCTGTTACACGCGAACTTCATGGATGAAAGCAGATTTTGATACTTTTTCAGATGTCAGATTGAGCCATCGACCAATGAATATGTGCGCAAGCAGCTCCTGATTTAATAGTGTTCAATCACTACAAGGCTGAAACTTTCGACCAATCAACTACTTCTTGTCTGGTGTGCAGACAACTGAGTATCAGCAAATTATTGCCGTTAACCATGTAAAAAACCGAATAGGGAAAGCGCCTCAACAAAACGCGCCTGACATCTTGGTAAACGGCAGGTGCGGCGAAAGGATTGCGCGCAACGCGATGAATCGCTGACTCCAGGCTTCTGGAAAACTCTTCACCCAAACCATGACGCTGCTATTAGTACCAGGTTCTTGCCGCAACCAACTGCGCACTGGTGCTGGTGCGAAAAACGACGTGGTGCATTGAGTTGACTAAGCGATTTGCAAGTTGGCTTTTACTATGCTGCACGGCACTACCTCTTGCGGATTGGCAGCGTGCTCGGCCAAACGCTTTTCTATCTCGGCAATTTCATGGGCTTTGAGTGGCTGCCCAGCCGCCTCAGCCGCGACGCTGTCCCACAGTTCTTCAGCCAATTCAATGCGCTCGGCAGGGCTCAAGGCAAACAGTGCTTGCAGGTCCGACGTTCCCATGAAAACTCCTTGATGAAAGTAGTTTTTACATTGTAGAAGGCAAGCAAGTCAGGTTTCTACTGCACATTCATATCCCTCGCCACCCAACGTCCTCACGCCGCGCACGGCCCAAGGTTTCTAGCGTTTCCAGAATGCGGGGCAGGCCCTTTTTCCAGGGGCCTTTGCCTTTAAAGCTGGCTTGTATGTCTGGCAGGCTCAGGGCTGTGCCTGCGCTGGCTAATAGTTGGACTATGGCGCTGACTTGCAGGGGCAGGGTGCTTGGCCAGGCTTGCTGGGTGGTTTTGGCGTCTTTTACCGGTTTTGGATCGTTTTCAAGTATCAAATCGGCCTGTAGCTCAATAGATACGGGCGCAAGCAGCTCCTTATTTGATAGTGAGTTCGCGCTGGCCCGTTGTGCTGGGTTTTGAAACTCTGGCCGTAGCCACCGGACTTTTCCGGTTTTTTCTTCTGTTGCGCGCTGGGCGTTCAGCGCTACTAATCTGGTGAGCAATTCGTCACCACTCCGTTCGCCCTGAGCCTGTCGAAGGGTCAGGTCGCTCCACCCATAGGCTTGCAGCACGGCGGCATCGAGTTCGTCATGCAGCTCTTTGAGCACGCCGACCAGGCCCTGGGTGTGAATGGTCTTTTCTTTGGCTGTCAAAACCCGTTCGTCGCCATTCCCGTTCGTCCTGAGCTTGGCCTGTCCTGAGCTTGTCGAAGGATCGAAGGATTTCAGCATCTCCAGTACGTTGTACATGCCGGTCAGCGTGAGGCCGGGGTTTGCGGCTTGCTGGCGTTTGCGGTGGGCGTCGATTTGTTCGGCCAGGGCGGCGATTTTGTTGTGCAGTTCGGGGGTCAGGCCGGTGTCCTCGGCGGGGAAGGGGAAGGTTTCGAAGCAGCGGGATTTGTTGTAAACAGGTCGATCTTCTAATGTACCGCCAACTGCCAAAGCCCAAGCTTGATGCACGCTGCTGGATAAGGCTCCCAAGCTAAAAGTGCTGTCCAATGCAATTGCAACTAGTCTGTTGTCGGGCAGGATGCTGGCATCGAGAAACTGAAATGTGCGGTGCTTGGCGGTTTCGACTGTGGCAATGTAGCGGGGCAGGCCAGCGAGTTGTTTGCGCATGACCTTGCGTGGTTCACCGTGTATCCACCAGTTATCTCGATAGCTTGCACGGTTATTTTGCTCACGCTCAGGTTTTACCCGCTCCAGCAGCCATTGGTACACCGCCGGGTGCAGCGCGCGAAGTTGCTCTGCAGTCAGGCCGAAGGCGTCGATGACTTTTACGCCGCGTGGTGTGTCGGTCAGGTCGCGGCCGTTTCGGTAGTCGCGAACGATTTGTTGCACCGGGTGGCCCCCACCCCCGCCCTCTCCCAGCGGGGGAGGGAGCAAGAGGGCCGCTTCTTGGGGGGTGACTATGAAGCCTGCGCCGAACAGTTGTACGCCGCGGTTGCTCAGGTTTTCGTTTGCTTTGAGTGCAACGGCTGAGGCTACGTTGGCACCTACGCTCAGGTCTGCGTGAATGATGCCTCTGTGCTCTGCCAGCGTCACGTCTACTTCGCCGAAGTCGCCAGTGGTTTCGCTTAGCAGGGTTAGCAGGCGGGCGGGTGTGGCTTCGACAGGCTCAGCCCGAACGGTGGAGGGGCTTGCCCGAACGGTGGAGGGGCTTGCCCGATCGGTTGTGTGGCCTGCCCGAACGGAGGTGGGGCTTGCCCGATCGGTAGTGTGGCCTGCCCGAACGGTAGTGTGGCCTGCCCGAACGGTGGTGGGGCTTGCCCGAACGGAGGGGACGGCAGCATTGAACCTGCCAACCGTCATGGCAATACGAACCGCTGCGCCGTTGGCGCTGTCTACCCACGGGTGATCAGGAATGGCGTAGGTCAGTTGCAAGTTTTTATCTAACGCCGCTTGCACCACGCGGCGGTTAAAGGTTTGGCGTAAAGAGTTGGTGGTGATCAAGCCAAACTGCCGCGTTTGGCCCGTTGCCACAAGCAACGCTGCACGACTCCACCAGTGCATCACAAAGTCAGCGCTCTCGGGCACTTCGGGCCAGGTTTTGCGCAGCGCTTCTACGTAGCCATCGCCCAGCGCCGCGCGCAGGGTACTGGCCCCAATAAACGGCGGATTCCCCACAATAAAGTCTGCCTTGGGCCACTTGGCTTGTGTGGGCAAAATGTAGCGCCACTGCGGCACCAGGGCAGTTTCATCTGGCACCAGCGCACCCGTTACCGGGTGGGTTTTAAAGGTCTTGCCGTCCCAGCGGCTTAGCAGTTGGCCGTCTGCGTCGTGTGCCAAATCGGTATCTGCCCAGGCCAGCACGGCATCACGGCATTCAATGTTGCCGTAGTCGTGTACCACCGGCTCGGCCACGGACTTGTTGCCGGGTGTGCGAATATGCCACTGCAAATAACCTATCCACAGCACCAGCTCGGCCAGGGCGGCGGCGCGTTCGTTCAGCTCGATGCCCAGCAGCTGCTGGGGCGTGACGGTTTCGCCATCAAGGCCCAGTTTGCTTTGGGTCTGCCCAAAGGCTTCCAGCTGGTTGATGACTTCGCCTTCAAGCCGCTTTAAATGCTCTAGCGTGACGTATAAAAAGTTGCCGCTGCCGCAGGCGGGGTCGAGCACGCGCAGGGTGCAGAGATGGTGGTGAAATTTTTTGAGTTCAGCGCGCGCCTCAAGCATTTTGTCGTCGGCTGCCTTGCCAGTCAGCTCCGCTGCCTCGCTGGCCAGCAGCACGGCTGCCGCCTGCACGTTGGCCCAGTCGGCGCGCAGCGGCTCAACCACTGTGGGCAGTACCAGGCGCTCTACATAGGTACGCGGCGTGTAGTGCGCGCCCAGTGCGTGGCGTTCAGTGGGGCTGAGCGCGCGCTCCAGCAGGGTGCCGAAAATCGCCGGTTCTACCTCACGCCAATTGGCCTGTGCCGCCCGTGTCAATTGCGCTATCTGCTTTGTGTTTAATAGCAGGCTGTAGCCGTCTTTGGTGGGTTCTTTAAACAACTTTCCGTTGAACCGAAGGATGGGCGCAGACAACACGGCGCTAAATCCGTTGTGGCCGCCCTGGTCCATGTCCATCCACAGCGCGCGCAGCATGCCTTGCAAGGCGGGCGGGTTGGCTTTGTGGTCTTGCAGTAGCTTTAGAAAACTGCCTTTAGGCAGCAGCTCCACGTCTTCAGCAAACATGCTGAACAGGCTGCGGGTGAGGAAGGCCGCCACATGGTGGGCGTTGTGGCCGGATTGCTCCAGCGACTTGGCCAGCTCCGCCAGCTGCGCGGCCACATCACGTGTGGTGCTGGCCGACAAGCGCGTGGGGTCAAGCGTCAGTGGGTCTGTCCAGATCAGTTTGAGGCGCTGGCGAATCTCTGGCTTGGCCAGGTCAGCCAAGGCAATTCGGTGGCTGCGCGGGTCTGGAAACGGCACATAGGTTGCGCCGCTGCGGCTGAACTCGCTGTACAGCTCAATGACGGTGCCCACATCAACCACCAGTACAAATGGTGGCCGGCCTTCATGGGCGGGCAGGGCGCGGGCATAGCCTTCACCTTGCGCTCTGGCGCGCAGCAGCGCGTCGTCAAAACCTTTTGTTTTGGTGTTCAGCCGGGTCTTTTTCGCCTCCAACACAAAGTGGCCGTGCTTGTAGCAGTCAATGCGCCCGGCGCTGCTGCTGCCGTCGCCATGGGCAAAAGTAACGGGCCGCTCAAACATATAGTCTTGCGCAGCCGTGGGGTGTGGGTTGGGCACTCTGAGCAAATCGCACAGTTCACGTACAAAGCTTTGCGCAGTTGACAGCTCGCTGGCGGTGTTGCCTTGCCAGCGGTTGATGAATGCGGTGGCCTGGGCCTGGATTTGTGTATTGGCGTGCGCCAAAGCACTCGTTTCTGGTGTTTGCCGCGTTACGTTTTGCATCGATTAGATGATAGACGCGGTGCAAGCCGTTATTGGGCTGATTTAGCCAAACCATCAAGCGAGGTTGAGTCCCATAAAACCCCATCGGCTCTTGCTTTTGCGAAATCTGGGTGTGTAGCAAAGTCATGCGCCGCTGCCGCAAGCTTGTCGTCAAAATCATTTAAAACAGCATTAACTCGCAGCTGAGGGATCTCGGCTGGATCAACGTGTTCAACTTGTGGTGGGTGTTTCATTTACCGTACCTTTTCTGCCATCTTGAGCCCAATTTCCCGTCCCAGCTCAATCACTGACATGGCGTAGTAGCTGCTCCAGTTGTAGCGGGTGATAGCGTAAAAGTTTTCTGTGCCTGCCACGTACTGCGGCGCGTCTGGGCCGTTCAGCAGCTCTATCAGCGCCAGCGGGCCGGTGTGTGCTGCACCTGCCGCGTCAAGCACTGCACCTTTAGCGGTAAAACTGCTGGTGCTGAAGGTGGGCAAAATATCGGGCGCCATCAGGGCGTCCATGTCCAGGCGGGTTTTGTCAAAAGCTACCGGGTAATGGGTGGGCATGCCGGGCTGCCAGTTGAAGGCTTTGAAGTAATTGGCGACCGAGCCAATCACGTCGGCGGTGCTGTTCCACAGATCAATGTTGCCGTCGCCATCAAAATCAATCGCGTACTTTGCCCAGCTTGACGGCATGAACTGCGGCATGCCCATGGCTCCGGCAAAACTGCCGCGCGGCTCGAGCGGGTCAACACCCCGGCGGCTTTGCAGGGTTAAAAATTGCTCGACCTCACCTTTAAAAAATTCGCTGCGTTCTTTGGCGCGTGGGTGGCTGCTGGGAAAGTCAAACGCCAGCGTAGTAATGGCGTCCATCACGCGAAAGCTGCCGGTGTCGCGGCCGTAAATGGTTTCAACGCCAATGATGCCGACGATGATGTCGGCCGGCACGCCATATTCGGCTTCAGCGCGCGCCAGGGTGCTGCGGTTGGCCTGCCAGAAATTGACGCCCGCCCGAATCCGGATCGGGTCGATAAAGCGGCTGCGGTAAACGCGCCAGTTTTTGACAAAGGCCTGGGCTGGTGGCTGCATCAGCCGCGACACCGTGGCGCTGTAGCGCGACTGGCCAATGGCATCGCGTACCC
>JAYURC010000137.1:0-39338 GCA_043756405.1 Polaromonas sp. | reverse complement strand
AGTTCCCTGCCCTTTTCGGTCAGGCGCATGTCGGCGTTGTCCTCGCGCAGCATCAGGCGGAACTCGGCCCGGCTGGTGAACATGCGGTAGGGCTCGGTTACGCCCTTGGTGATCAGGTCGTCGACCAGCACGCCCAGATAGGCTTCGTCGCGCCTGGGCAGCCAGGCACCACCATGATCGTTGGGCAAACCACCGAGTGCCCTGCACTGCAGCGCCGCGTTGATGCCGGCGAACATGCCCTGCGCCGCCGCCTCTTCGTAGCCCGTCGTGCCATTGATCTGGCCGGCAAAAAACAGGCCGCCAATGGCCCGGGTCTCGAACGTGGTCTTCAGCGAGCGCGGGTCAAAGTAGTCATATTCAATCGCGTAACCGGGGCGCAGGATGTGGGCGTTTTCCATGCCGGCCATCGATCGCACCAGCGCGTACTGGATGTCAAACGGCAGGCTGGTCGAGATGCCGTTAGGGTAAACCTCGTGCGTGGTCAGCCCCTCAGGCTCCAGAAAAATCTGGTGCGCGTCTTTGTCGGCAAAGCGGTTGATCTTGTCTTCTACGCTCGGGCAGTAGCGTGGGCCGACGCCGTCAATCTTGCCGGTAAACATGGGGCTGCGGTCAAAGCCGCTGCGAATGATGTCGTGCGTGCGCGCGTTGGTATGGGTGATGTAGCACGGTACCTGCTCTGGGTGCTTGATGTTGCCGCCCATGAAGCTGAACACCGGTACGTGGCCCGGTGTGCCGCCCGGCATTCCATCGCCGGGCTGCGCCATGCACTTGCTGAAGTCAATCGTGCGGCCGTCAATACGCGGTGGTGTGCCGGTTTTCAGTCGGCCCTGCGGTAGCTTGAGTTCTTTCAAGCGGGCTGACAATGACACCGCTGGCGGGTCGCCCGCCCTGCCCGCTGAATAGTTTTGCAGGCCGACGTGGATTTTGCCGTCGAGGAATGTCCCCGCCGTCAGCACCACCGTGCGGCTTCTGAACTTGATACCGACTTGCGTCACCGCGCCCACCACACGGTCGCCTTCGACCATCAGGTCATCCACCGCCTGCTGAAACAGCCACAAATTAGGCTGGTTCTCCAGCATCCGCCGAATCGCTGCCTTGTACAAAATGCGGTCGGCTTGCGCGCGCGTGGCACGCACCGCAGGGCCTTTGGAGCTGTTCAAGATGCGGAATTGAATGCCGCCCTCATCAGTCGCCAGCGCCATCGCGCCGCCCATGGCATCAACCTCTTTAACCAGGTGGCCCTTGCCAATCCCGCCAATTGACGGGTTGCAGCTCATCTGGCCGAGCGTTTCGATGTTGTGCGTCAAGAGCAAGGTCTTGCAGCCCATGCGCGCACTGGCCAATGCGGCCTCGGTACCGGCATGGCCGCCGCCGACCACGATCACGTCAAATTCTTGGGGGTAAAACATCTAAGCCTTCCGTAGGGCCGCCCCAAGGACGGCTTGAAGCCCCTCGGGGGGCAGTGAAGCGGCAGCGCCGCGTAGCGTGGGGGCAAACATATCAGGCTTCAATCAATTCCGTTTTCAGACCAACGGCTTGCGCAGCCGCCGCCTGGCGTCTGTCCGCCGTCACAAACAAGTCAACATAAGCTGCTTTGGCCGTGCCAATATGCAGCGCATCCATTGCCCGCAGTCGACTAACTTCCATTGCGGCGATCGCATAGGTCTCAACCCGGCCATCAAGCGCGAACAACGTAAAGCCTTCAAAATCCATCTTCACCACGGCCATGATGCGGGCGTAATCGTCCTCGGTAGTCAAGCCGTCATGGCGTTGGCGATTCAACGCCGATGCGATTTCTGCTTTGCAGTGACCGGCAATCACCAATTCGCTGGCGCGTTCGCTGACAGCCAATAACTGTTCCCGACCAGCTTCGCGGTTGTAGCGCTTGTACAGCGCTGAAGTATCCATCAATACACGCATTACCAACCCCCCTCACGCTCTTCAATGATCAACTGAGCGCCGGTTTTACCGTCTGGGCGGATGATGTGTAGCGGCTCGATCGGTACCTTCCAGCGCGGCACTTTTTGCGCCGCCTGTGGCTGCATCGGAACCAGCTCAGCTACGGGCTTGCCATGCCGCAAAATGCGCACGGTTTCGCCCTTTTCAACGCGGTCAATCATGGCCGATGCATTGGCGCGGAACTCGCTCAAAGGAACGCTGATGGGAGGCTGGACAGGGGAAGACTGCATTTTGTACAAATTAGGGTATTTTGTACATTTTAGCGCCTTTTCCGCTCGTCATAGAAAGCCCTGGGACGGGCGGCAGGCTGCCCAAAGTAAAGTCAAAATCAACCGCCGTGCACGACTTCAAAGTGCAAGCGCCCTTGCCGCAGCCAGCACGTTGGCGGGCTTTGAAATGACCCGGTGGTAACGGTCTGTACGCACCGGCGAACATGCCGCAAACGGCCATCGCTTGAATCTGCGCCTGCATAAAAAGGACAATTTCAGCAGTTTTTTGCCATTTTCAAGCCATCAAGCGCAGCCTGATGCGGGTCGGCTGCCAGCGTTACAGCGCTTACTACAGCGACGCCATCGACGCCACAGGCCAGAACGCCGGGCAGGCGTTCCAGTGAAATACCGCCAATGGCCACCACAAGATAGGGTGCGGCTTGTTTGGCCCACAGCGCAAGTCGCGCCACACCCACAGGCTCGTATGGCATGACTTTCAGCGTGGTCGGGTAAATCGGGCCGATCGCCAGGTAGCTGGGCTGCACGGCTTTGGCGCGCGCCAGCTCTTCTACTGTGTGGGTGGACAACCCCAGGCGAATACCAGCAACGCGCAGTGCGTCAATGTCGGCGGTGTCCAGGTCTTCTTGCCCCAGATGTACGCCGTAAGCGCCTGCGCTCAAAGCGATTTGCCAGTGGTCATTAATAAACACCTGCGCCCCCGGCACCGCCTTGCCTGCATCAATAGCAGCAATGACTTGCGCCCGTATTTCAACTGGCGTGTGGTCAGCCGCCTTGATACGCAGCTGCACGGTGCGCACGCCCCAGCCCAGCAGACGCACTACCCAAGCGGCGGTGGGAACAACCGGGTAAAAACCGATAGGGTGCGCCAGAGGTGCAAAAGGTGCCAAAAGCTCAGAAGGTGTGATCATGGCGCATGCCAAAACGGCACCCCCACAGTAGGCGTAGACGCCTGCGCCGCAGCGCGCTCAGGCATGGGCGTTGACTCATAAGCCGCACGACCAGCCGCCACGCCATCAGCAAACGCCTTGGCCATTTTTACCGGGTCACCGGCTTGCGCCACCGCCGTGTTCAGCAGCACCGCATCAAAACCCAGCTCCATCACGGCGGCGGCGTGCGATGGGCGGCCCAGACCTGCGTCAACGATGAGAACCGCGTCAGGCAGGCGGCGGCGCATCGTTTCCAGCGCATACGGGTTCAGCGGCCCGCGCCCGGTACCAATCGGCGCGGCCCAAGGCATGATGGCGGCGCAGCCAACGCCTGCCAGTTTTTGCGCAATCACCAAATCATCGGTGGTGTAGGCAAACACGGCAAAACCTTCTTTGCTCAGCGCCGCAGCGGCTTCAAGCGTGGCGTGGGTGTCGGGTTGCAGCGTGTAGTCGTCGCCAATGACCTCAAGCTTGATCCACGTGGTGCCAAAAATCTCGCGTGCCATTTGCGCCAGTGTTATGGCCTCACCAGCCGTATGGCAGCCAGCAGTGTTAGGCAGGATGTGCGTTTTCATGGCTTGCACCCGCTGCCAAAAGCTGTTGCCCCCACCGCTTTCAGGCTGCAGACGGCGCAGGCCGACCGTCAAGACTTGTGTGCCACTGCTTGCGACTGCATCGCTCAAAACCTGCGGCGATGGGTAGTGGGAGGTGCCGAGGAACAGGCGGCTTGAAAGTGTTGTGCCTGCGACTGTGAAATCTGACATTTCAACCTCCGGTGATGGGTGTCACGATATCGATTTTGTCGCCATCTACCAGCAACCGCTCAGGCCACTGGGGGCGCGGCACAAAGCTGTTGTTGATGGCGCAGGCGAAGGCTGTCTGCAACTTGTAGCCGCGCGCCAGCAGCAACGCTTGCAGCGTGGTGGCCTCGACATTCAGGCGCTCGCCATTGATGGAAATGTTGATCATCACAAATTAAACGCTTTATTAAAGTCCGTCATTGCCGCGCAGGCGGGAATCCAGCCTGGTGATTGATGTTGCACACTGTGCAAAGAGTTCTGGATTCCCGCCTGCGCGGGAATGACGGCTGTAGATCACAGTAATTTTCTTGCCAAATCATCGACTAGCGCAGGCGCACACAAATAGCCGTGCCGGTACAAGCCATTGATGTGCCAGACGCCATCTCTTTGTTCAACCCGGGGCCGGTTGTCGTCAAAGGCAGGACGCAGCGCGGCAGACATGCGTAAAACCCGCGCCTCGCCAAACGCCGGGTGCAAGCTGTGCAGGGCACTGGCCAGCTCCAGCACAGACCGCACTGTTACTGGTCCTGCATCCTCCGACTCCAGCTCGGTCGCGCCCACCACAAATTCGCCATTCGGGCGCGGCGCAACGTACAGCTGGTAGCGCGGGTGCATCAGGCGCAACGGGCGTTGCAGTGTGACGCCTTTGCATTCGACGCGAAGTACCTCACCGCGCACGCCGCGTAAGTGCGGCAGTAGCCTGCTGCCTGTGCCACGCGCATCCACAGTCATGTCAAAACTGTGACTGCCGTTTGTGCAAATGACAGTCTTTGCATCAACGCTTTCAACGGCTTTGCCTTCATGCCATTGCACGCCCAGGCGGTCCAGCTCAACCGCCAATGCCGCCATCAGCTGGTCATTGGCCAGCTGGCCTTCGCCTGCCAGATACAAGCCGCCATTGAAGCGCCCAGCAAGTAAGGGCTCAAGCTGCGCAAGTCCTGCTGCATCAAGCGTTTGCACCTGCGCCTTTGAAGATTCAGGTAACTTGTGGTGCAGCAGGCGGCTGAAATGCTCGAGCGACGCGCCGTCTTGAGCATGCGCAACAACAAGGGTGCCGTCTTGCCTGAAATAAATTGGTGTGGAGACTTGCGCCAGCCACTGCGGCCACAAGGCTAACGAGCGCTGACCCAAGTCAAATACCGCATCATCAGACACCGCCAGCTCAGCCAGCGGCGACAGCATGGCCGCAGCGGTTTGTGACGCGCTGCTCAGGTCACTACGACAGTTCGCGTCGAACAGACTAACAGCACAGCCTGCCTTGGCCAGTCGCCAAGCCAGCAGGCGGCCCGCCAGACCTGCGCCTGCTATGCCAATGTGGGGTGGTGTCATGTGTATGGATTTGATTCGGGGTCACTCAACGCGGAGAAGAGGAGCGCGCGGGGGACGCGGAGGAAGAAAAATGAATTCTAATTTTTTGAATCACCTCAGCGTCCTCTGGCTGGCCCTCCATCTTCTCCGCGTTGAATGACCCCGCTCCCGCGACCCAATTCAAGAATAAATCTCGCTTCCGCCTTCACGAAACTCCTTTGCCTTGACCTGCAAGTCGCTGTCAATCTGCTTGATGGCAATCACGCCCGGTGGTGTTGCGAGAGTGGTTGTCGAGGGATTCAATCGCGCAAACTCGCGTACCTCTTGCGAGATTTTCATCGAGCAAAACTTGGGCCCACACATCGAACAAAAGTGTGCCACCTTTGCGTTTTCTTTGGGCAACGTTTCGTCGTGGTACGCCATCGCGGTGTCGGGGTCAATCGCCAGGCGGAACTGGTCTTCCCAGCGGAATTCAAACCGCGCCTTGCTGACTGCGTTGTCCCACATCTGCGCGCCGGGGTAGCCCTTGGCCAGGTCGCCCGCGTGCGCAGCAATCTTGTAAGCAATCAGGCCCTGCTTGACGTCGTCGCGGTTTGGCAATCCCAAATGTTCCTTTGGCGTCACGTAGCACAGCATCGCGGTGCCGTACCAGCCAATGTTGGCTGCACCCATGGCTGACGAGATGTGGTCATAGCCGGGCGAGATGTCAGTAATCAGTGGGCCAAGCGTATAAAACGGCGCTTCAAAGCAAGCTTCAAGCTGTTTCTCGACGTTTTCCTTCACCAGCTGCAGCGGCACATGGCCGGGGCCTTCAATCATCACCTGCACATCGTGCTTCCACGCAATTTGCGTCAGCTCACCCAGCGTGTGCAGCTCGGCAAATTGCGCCTCGTCGTTGGCGTCGGCAATCGAGCCGGGGCGCAAGCCATCACCCAATGAAAAACAGATGTCGTACTGTTTCATGATCTCGCAAATGTCTTCAAAGTGCTCGTACAAAAAGCTCTCTTTGTGATGTGACAAACACCATTTGGCCATGATGGAGCCGCCGCGCGAAACGATGCCCGTCAGCCGGTTGGCCGTCAGCGGCACATAGGCCAAACGCACACCGGCGTGGATGGTGAAGTAGTCCACGCCCTGCTCGGCTTGTTCGATGAGTGTGTCGCGAAAGATCTCCCAGGTCAGGTCTTCGGCCTTGCCATTGACTTTTTCCAGTGCCTGGTAAATCGGCACCGTGCCAATCGGCACAGGCGAGTTGCGCATGATCCATTCGCGCGTTTCATGAATGTTGTCGCCGGTCGACAAATCCATCACGGTGTCTGCACCCCAGCGAATCGACCAGACCAGCTTGTCAACCTCTTCTTCAATGCTCGACGTGACTGCCGAATTGCCAATGTTGGCGTTGACCTTGATCAAGAAATTGCGGCCAATGATCATTGGCTCGCTCTCGGGGTGATTGATGTTGTTGGGGATGACTGCACGGCCACGAGCCACTTCACTGCGCACAAATTCAGCGGTGATCTGCTCAGGAATGGATGCGTTGAACGAATGCCCCTTTTTTGGCATGCGCTCGGTCGCCAGGCGCTCGGCCAGTTGTGCGCGCACCAGGTTTTCACGAATGGCGATGTATTCCATCTCGGGGGTGATGATTCCTTTGCGAGCGTAATGCATTTGCGACACATTCATGCCCGGCTTGGCGCGGCGCGGTATTGGGGCATGCGCCATGCGCAAGGCGTTCAGGGCCGGATCATTCAGGCGCTCACGACCGTAGGCGCTGCTGATACCGTCCAGTGCTTCGGTGTCTTGCCGCTCATTGATCCACGCACCGCGAAGTGGCTGCAAACCGCGCGTCACATCAATCGCCACGTCCGGGTCGGTGTACACGCCCGATGCATCAAACAAACGCAGCGGCGGGTTGGCTTCACGGCGGGTGTTGGTGCCTTCGGCGACCAGCGTGTCGGTCAGTGACACTTCACGAAACGGCACACGAATGTCGGGGCGGGAGCCCTCAATGTAGATCTTGCGCGAGCCGGGAAAAGGCGTGCGTGTGATGCGGCTGGTGAGGTCGGCGGTATCAACGGTCAGTGAAGTCTTGGCCATGGCGGTCTCCAGGTATTGGGTCTACAGGTGCAAATATCAGATGTACTTGCCTGGAGAGCCGCATCCCTTGCAAAAAGGGAATCCGGGAGCCAAAAGCGTTGTTCCCTACGCGGGGACCAACATGGTGCGGACCCGATCAGGTTCAGCGGGTCTCACTTTTTTAAAAGCGATCTCAGCCCCTTCAACAGAGGGCACCCCGACAAGCTGAGCCATTGTAAGCACAGCCGCCAATACGCGGTATTTAACGGTCAAACTCCCAAACCACACCCGCTGTCCACCAGCTCACCCCACCCGCATGCAGGCTACGCGCGCGGCTGATGTCGAGCTTGACGTCAGGCGTCACAGCGTAGCGCGCACCCAGGCGGGCCCCCTTGTTGGCCGCTTCACGAAAGCGCTCCGCCACCAACGACACATTGGTGATGGGTGTCCATTCCAGAGATACACCGCCACGTGGCTGACCCGCGCCACCCCGCAAAAAATGACGCCCCCAGTTAGCGTGAGCCGACAGCGTGTCGGTCGCGCGCCAAGTGACAGGAATCACCAGCGTGCTGCTGGCGTAGCGCGGCGATTGGCTGTTGAATTTGGCCGATGCCACAGCGCCCACACTCAGCACGTCGTTCAAGGGGAACGCCCATTTGATCTGCGGCCCAAAACTGGTGGCCGCGTCTGGCGTGGTCTGCTTTTCTCTATCCAGGTTCAAGCCCAGTTCTACCGGGCCAACGCGGCAACCGGTGCCAATGTGCTGCAGCATGCGCGCGCCGCCCACCTCACGCTCGCCCCAGCCCTCCAGCTTGCACTTGCCCACATCCAGCATGGCCGCATCGTCGACCGCGTGGTGCCCGCCAGCCGCCTGCGCTGACAGACTCACCCAGCAAAAGCCAGTCAACACGCTCACTTTCAAAAAAATTTTGTTCATTTTTTACGCTCAAAAAACAATCGGATGCATATCAGTTTAAGCGCATAAAACGGTAGGACAGCCGCACTTGTGAATTCCATGAACACAAGTCATAACTAAACTGGTGCAATGACTCAAACACCTGCTGTGCGCACGGGACAAGCCCCCGCCGTTTTGTCGCGTAATGTTTTTCATGACCGCTTCATGCAGTCGTTCATGGACCCGGCTTTCAAACCCGAAGCAGAAGCCCTTGCCAGGCTGGAGGCTGTTGCGTGGGATGCATATGTTGAAGGCAGAAAAGCGCCCATCACTGCCAAAGCCGGGCCAGGCTATGCGGACCCCGACTACGACCTTTCTGTGGAGTGGCTCCAAACCAAAAAGCGGCTTGACTCAGCCAGCGCGCGCTGGAAAGACCCGGCCAGTACTTCGCGCGTCTTGCTGATATGCGGCTCGGCACGAAACGACGGCACCTGCCCCGGTGAGATTTCAAAAACCTGGCGCCTGACAAATATTGCCAAAACAACGCTGGAAAAAGCAGGCATAGAGGTGGATGTACTCGACCTGAGCCTGCTCACGTCCAGCTACAACCTCAACATTCATCCCTGCAAAGGGTGTGTGTCAACCGCCATGCCGCTGTGCCACTGGCCGTGCAGTTGTTACCCCAACCACGCACAGGGCCAAACCAGTGACTGGATGGCCGAAATTTACGAGCGCTGGACCGCTGCGCACGGCATCATCATTCTCACGCCGGTGTATTGGTATCAAGCGCCCAGCCCGCTCAAGCTGATGATTGACCGGCTGGTGTGTGCCGACGGCGGCAATCCGGACCCGACCACCACACACGGCAAAAAAGCAACCGAGGCCAAAGCACTTGAGATGAAAGGTTGGGACTACCCCAAACACCTGAGCGGCCGCACCTACGGCGTGGTGGTGCATGGCGATGTGGCAGGCATTGAAGGCGCACGCCGCGCTTTGTGCGACTGGCTCGACTGGATGGGTTTAATTGACGCTGGCGCGCAAGCCAGACTGGACCGCTTTATTGGTTACTACGAGCCTTACGCCACCAGCCATGAAACGCTTGACAAAGACGAGGCGTTACAAGGCGAAGTGCGCAATGTGGCAAGTGCGGTGGCGAATGCGGTGGCAGACTTGCGTGGTGGATCACTGTCGCAGCCTGACGCTGCGCTAGCCCGACCGAGACCCAAATAGCGTCTGCGCATGATTTAAGAATCAGGCAAAAAAACACCCGCTCATAGAGCGGGTGTTTGATCAGGTCAGCAGTGGCCTGCCAACTTAAAAAAGCAGGTTTTGGTGAGCGTGCTTCTTCACTTACCGGTGCTGGAATTCATGCTGCTTTCACGCTTGGTCTTTGCCGCAGCACGGCGTTCATCGCGCATACGCTTGCGCTCCGCAGTTGATGCCTTGGTGCTGCCAGATTTAGCAACTTCCCCGGAGCCCAGCTTCCGCGGCTCAGAGCCTGCGTCTGCATTCACTTCAGCACGGGTTGTGCCAGAAGTGTTGCCTTGCGTAGCTGTAGAACCTGGCATGCCTGGCTTGGCAGAGTCGCCCGTACCCAGCTTGCGCTCGGCGGTGTCAGCTTCAGATTTGACTTCTGGACGGGTTGTGGCTGGGGTGGTACCCACTGTGTTGCCCGTAGCTGTAGCACCAGTTGCAGGTTTGGCAGTCTCGCCTGTACCCAGCTTGCGTTCACCCGTTGTGGCTTCAGTCTTGACTTCAGCGCGGGTTGCGGGGACTTCAGCGTTTTGTGCCGATGCAAAGCCAGAGGCTGCAAGCAGTGTCACCAACAGAATTGATTGGGTTGTTTTAATCATCATCGTCCTTTAATAAATTTAAGAGGTAACTCAAAACCTGGAGGCGTACCGTCTGGTTCTGCTGGGATGCTCGTTAAAGACCCCATTCGTTTAATCTAATGACATCAATTTCAGTAATTGATCGGCAGACGCCCAAGATGCTTGTAGGACACAGGTTGACAATAGCTGCAAGTTGCACTGGCGTCTTGCAGCTTTGGTGGCGATGACTTTTTCACCGATGCTTTTAAACTCAATGTGTGGGAGTCCGGCCCGTTTGAAGCGATGGCCGTGCTGGACGAGCTTGAAGAAACCGCCAGATTCACCAGTCTGCAGCCCGGTACTGCGCGCTTAACGCCAACACAGATTGAAGATTTGCAGCAAACTTTTGGCGCTGTCTGGTGAGTTAGTTAAAGTGAAAACAACATGCCCCAATTTGCCGCCAACTTGTCATTGATGTACACAGACTTGCCGTTTCTTGACCGCTTTGAAGCAGCGGCCAAAGACGGTTTTAAAGCAGTTGAATACCTGTTCCCTTACGCGTATGAAGCGCGAGAACTCGCCGCCCGCCTGGAAGTCAATAACCTGCAGCAGGTACTTTTCAACGCACCACCGGGCGGCACGAACGCAACCAGCACCACCAAAGCCTGGGACACCAACGGCTGCAAAGGCACGGCGTGTGTGCCGGGCCGGCAGGCTGAATTCAAAACAGGCGTCGCGCTGGCATTAACTTATGCCGAAGCACTCAACTGCCCACGCATTCACCTGATGGCGGGGCTGATTCCTGAAAACCTTAGCCGTGACGACGTGCAAAGCCTTTACATCAGTAATTTGCGCTGGGCCGCAACTGTTGCTGCCAACGCCGGCATTGACGTACTGATCGAGCCGATCAACACGCGTGACATTCCGCGCTACTTTTTAAACCGGCAAGACCATGCGCATGAAATCATGGGTCTGGTTGGCGCACCCAATCTCAAGGTGCAAATGGACCTGTACCACTGCCAGATTGTCGAAGGCGACGTGGCGACGAAAATCCGAAAATATTTGCCCACTGGCAATGTGGGTCACTTTCAAATCGCTGGCGTGCCCGAGCGGCATGAGCCCAACATCGGCGAGCTCAACTATCCGTATTTATTCGACGTGATTGACGAGGTCAGCCAACAGTGCGGCTGGCAAGGCTGGGTGGGCTGCGAATATCGACCCGAAAAAGGGAATCAGCCAGGCGGCACGTCAGCCGGGCTGGGCTGGCTGCGCAGTGCGGCTCAGTTCGATTCAGGAAGAGACCCCGTGCCAAATGAGAGCCTGCCGTCTTACACCCTAGCAAGCCGAAGCGGCGTGACAATGGTTCATTGATATTTCTCTGCCGCCCATGACCCCACTTGAATCGTTAACCGTACCAACTAAAGTCAAAAAACCGAAAACCGGGTTGCCATTGCCGGTAGCTGACGCGGCGGTACGTGCACAGGCAACCGAAGCTCTGGCCACGGCCGCCAAGACCTTTTCCATCAAAGTGCTGACCGTCAATATTCACAAAGGCTTCACGTTTTTTAACCGCAAATTTATCTTGCCCGAACTGCGCGAGGCGGTGCGCAAAATCGGCGCAGACGTGGTGTTTTTGCAAGAGGTAACGGGCAGCCACACCAAGCATGGCGACAAGTTTGACAACTACCCCGACACACCGCACTACGAATTTTTGGCCGACAGTATCTGGCCGGAATTTGCCTACGGTCGCAACGCGGTGTACGACAAAGGCGACCACGGCAATGCGGTGATGTCCAAGTTTCCGATTGTGCGTTTTGAAAACCATGACGTGTCCATCAGCGGGCCCGAGCGGCGCGGCCTGCTGCATTGCGAGTTGCAAATCCCCGGCCGCAGCATCAATCTGCACGCGGTGTGTGTGCATTTGAGCCTGCTTGAGGAACACCGCACCCAGCAAATGGACAGGTTGTGCAAACTGATTGCCGACCAGGTACCGCCGCAAGCCCCGCTGGTCGTGGCCGGTGATTTCAACGACTGGCGGCATCGCGCCAAAGACCAGCTGGCCCAAGGCGCGGGCTTGCATGAGGTGTTTGTACAGGCCAACGGCCAGCCCGCCCGCACCTTTCCGGCGCGCAAGCCGTTGCTGCGACTGGACCGCATTTACGTCCGCAATGCCATCGGCCACAAACCAGTGGTACTGCCGCACAAACCGTGGTCGCACCTGTCTGACCATGCGCCATTGGCAGCAGAAATCGAGCTCTAGCAACAATTGCCTAAACACTGTACATTAATACAGTGTTTGATGCTTCCACTTCCTCATTGCTCCCCATCCAGCGCAAGCTGGCAGTGCTGGCCGATGCCGCCAAATACGATGCCTCGTGCTCGTCCAGCGGCACAGCCAAGCGCAGTTCGGTTGGCGGCAAAGGCATTGGCTCGACTGAAAGCGCCGGCATTTGCCACAGCTACACGCCCGATGGCCGGTGTATCTCGCTGCTCAAAATTTTGCTCACCAACTTTTGCACCTATGACTGCCTGTACTGCGTGAACCGTGTCAGCAGCAACGTGCCGCGCGCCCGGTTCAGCGTCAAGGAAGTGGTCGATTTAACGCTCGACTTTTATCGCCGCAACTGCATTGAGGGCCTGTTTTTATCCAGCGGCATCATTCAAAGCCCCGACTACACCATGGAGCGCGTGGTCGAGGTGGCGCGGCAACTGCGCGAAGACCATGACTTTCGGGGCTACATCCACCTGAAAACCATCCCCGATGCATCACCGGAACTGCTGGCCAAAGCGGGCCTGTACGCCGACCGCCTGAGTATCAACATCGAGCTGCCGACGCCAGAAAGCCTGGCAGCGTTGGCCCCTGAAAAAAACGGCCCCGCTATTGCCCACACCATGGCGCGATTGCGCGGGCATATCGACGACGCCAAAACCGCCGCGCAGGATCAAACCCGAGCCAGCATCATCTCGCTGCCGGCATCATTAAAAACCCGCCGTGCTACTGCACCCCGTTTTGCGCCCGGCGGCCAAAGCACGCAAATGATTGTGGGCGCTGATGCGACGAACGACCGCACCATATTGAGTGCCAGCGCCGGGTTGTACAGCGGCTTCAAGATGCGGCGTGTGTATTACTCAGCCTTCAGCCCGATACCCGACGCATCAAAACATCTGCCGCTGGTACAACCGCCATTAATGCGCGAACACCGGCTGTACCAGGCAGACTGGTTAATTCGTTTTTACGGCTTTGCGCATGACGAGATCGTGCCCGATGACTCAGATAACCCGACTGGCATGCTGTCGCTGGATACCGACCCCAAACTTGCCTGGGCACTGGCCAACCGCGCGCAGTTCCCGGTCAATATCAACACTGCCGCGCGGCACATGCTGCTGCGTATCCCCGGTTTGGGGGTGCAGTCAGTGCAGCGCATTTTGCAGGCGCGGCGCGTAAGGCAGGTGCGGCTGGACGACTTGCAGCGCATGCATATTCCGCTTAAAAAGGTCATGCCCTTTGTGCTGCTGCCCAACCACCAGCCCGGCCACACCCTTGACGCTGCCAACCTGCCCGCACAGCTGATGCAACTTGCAAAGCCGGCGCCGCAGCAGCACACCCTGTTTTGAAAGGCCCGCCATGAACGCTTCTGGTTCTAACCTCTGCACCGATCTCTTTGCCGATGAGCGCCAACAAGTCATGCTTGCCAGCCCAACCGATCTGGCCGGTTTTCGCCGGGCTGCCCGCCGCCTGGTGGCCAGCCGCACACCGCCAGAACAGGTGGCATGGCACACCGATGGCATTGTTGATCATCCGTTCGGGCTGAGCCCGTCGAAGCCTCTACCAGACCAAGCAGCCCTTCGACCCTTCGGCGAGCTCGGGACAGGCCAGGCTCAGGACGAACGGTCTGTGTCAGTCACCACTGACGATGCACCCGCCATCGGCATTAGCGCAGACTTTACGGCCCTGTGCAAAACCGTCATTCTGCACAGCGACCCGACCCGTTTTGAGCTGCTGTATCGCCTGCTGTGGCGCATGGCACACCAGCCAGACTTGCAGCATGACCCACTAGATAGCGACATGCTGCAAGCCGAACACCTGGCCAAGGCGGTGCGGCGTGACATGCACAAAATGAAGGCTTTTGTACGCTTTAGAACCGTGCTTGACGAGACCTTCAAGGCCCGCCCCACTGGCGGGCCGCTGCACGTGGCCTGGTTTGAGCCGGAGCACCATATTGTTGAGGCCATTGCGCCGTTTTTTGCGCGCCGCTTTACCCAAATGCGCTGGGCCATCTTGACACCCGAGCGCTGCATGGCATGGAACGGCGCAGCCATCTGCTTTAGCCCGGGCGCGAATAAAAGCGATGCACCCCCGCCAGACGCGGGTGAGGCACTGTGGCTGACGTACTACCAAAACACCTTCAATCCAGCAAGATTAAAGCTGAAGATGATGGAAAAAGAGATGCCGCGCCGCTACTGGCATAACTTGCCAGAGGCGCAGTTCATCAGCACCATGACTGCCGGCGCCCACCAACGCCAAAAGCGCATGATGGAAGAGCAACCGACGACACCGCGTCGCCGGATTCCCGCATTCAAAAACAACGCCCAGCCAGAGACAAGCGCACGGCTTATCTAGTCGCTGTGCGCGTTGTTGAATCAGGAGATGTGTACAAACCTGGCCACCGACGGTATGCCCGCCGAGTCCGTCACAAACAACATATAGTGCCCCGGAGGTACCAGCGCGCTGGACGCTGGAACCGTCACAGTCAGGCCGTTTGACAGTTGTTGCGCTTGCAGTTTGATCACCCGCTGGTGCATGTCATTGCCGTGCGTTGTGGCAGCCGGTGCAACCAGTACGGCGCCCGCCATCGCGCTGCGGTTGGTCAATACGTTAAACGACTGACCATAACGCGCGGTGGCTGGTGCCGAAGTAATGACCGGCTGCGCGCCCTTGAACAAGTACGGCGGCGAATAAACCTGCGCCTTGTGCTGAAACGCAGCCGCTGCCGAGCTGTCCATATCGTCCTGCGACAGCAGCACGGTCGCATCTGGCAACAAAATGGCGGTTGAGTGGTAAGCCGCCTGAATCGTGTGCGGTGCAACTCTTCTCCATTCGCCCGTTGGGTCGCCAGCGGGCTTTGAGTACAACTCCGAGCTCAGCTCAGGCTGTTCATAGCCATACACGCCGCGATTGCCGCCTACTGTCAACAACGCACCATCAGGCAACATCACGGTATTGTGGTTGTGCCGTGCCGTTTGAAACTGGGGAAAAGGTCTCCATCCCGCTGAAGGATTAAAACCGTCAAGCCACTCATTGACCGCCACCGGCGCATTGACAAGTGGCGGGTTGTAGTCATAGCCGCCAGCGACCATGACCAGCTGGCGATTCGGCGTGACCGACGCATCGGTGTAAGAAGCGCCGGTGCCCAGATAGTGATGGTCACTCATCATGCGCGGCAACCCGGTCCAGTTCCAGGTTGCGGGGTTGAGCTGAAAGCTGCTGCCAGCGCCTGGCCCGGCTTCAAGCATTTGCCCCGATGGCAACACAAATTGCAGCGGGTACAAGCCCGACGGATTGTGATAACCCACCGCGTTAATCTTGCCAATGCCATTGATGTTGGGGTCCGGCGTAAAAACCTCGACCACATTGGTGATGGCGTTCGAGCCGGTTTCATCGGTGCCGCTGGTAATCACGACACGGTTGTCTGCAAGCTTTGTGACAGTTGGGTACCAGCGCCCGCGCTGCATGTCGGGCTGCTTTGCCCAAATTTCCTGAAGCGGGTTGAAGGTGTAGTTGGTCAATGTCCCCTGCCAGGCCTGTTGCCCGGGAGGCGCATTACCATCCGGGTAACGCAAGTTTCCGCCCGCCGCATACACGCGGCCATCGCTCAGTATGGTGTGGCCAGCGCACCAGATATTTTCGGGCGGCACCATGTTGTAGCCTGTCCGTGTTGCCGGGTTCCAGATATAACCCACGCCGTCATTGCCCTTTTTGGGGTTGTGATAGTTGACCGGGTCATACGACCAGAACATCACCTTGCCCGTGTGCAATAGCACGGCCGTAACGCCCACCACCGGAATGACAAACGGCGAGCTCCACCGGCCCACAACCAAGGGATCTGTTGACACGGCCTGCGCCTGGGCGGGTGTGCTGCCCGTCAAACCGCCCAGCAGTGTTGTGGCACCGCTTCGCAACTGGCTGACCTTGGTATTGCGCTTCCAGACAGCCTTTTTGGCCAGGTCATCGTCCTCAATTGTTTTGGACGCCGGCATTTCAATGCCCTTGCCCGGCACCTTGCGCGTCCCCTTTTCCACTTCACATTGCTGCTGGCGCATGTGTGCATGCTGCATCGCGTGCGACAGACCAATGAGCGACTTTTCTCGCTCTAAAAGCGTCTGTTCAACCTCTGCCGTCTGACACGCTGTAAAACCGGGCGGCCCTGCAAACGCCAGGCCTGTCCCAGCCTGCAAAACAAAAAGCGCCGCCACAAATGCGGTCGGGCGAACCGCAAATGCCACTGAATGCACCATAAAAATTCCAGTTCTGGCTGAACGTAATCCGGCAGAAATGCAGGGTTCAAAATGCGTCAACCTGAAAAAATATAAGTTACACAAGTTGCCCGTCAGGTACGCAAGTTACCCATGCGTTTGGTAAGCAAAAAACGGATGCCCGTGTAGTCAAAACCACTGCGAAGTGTCAGCCGTCTCAAACCATCAAATAGCTCAAGACGTCAAAATCTAACGACCTGCAGCACCGCGGCGCGACTGCGTCTGATTGCTACTGCCAATGTGGGCCTCACGGTCCGTGCGGCTGTCTGGCGTTCGCTTCGCCTGGTTTTTCTGCGTCACTTCCTGCTCGCCCATCTTGTTATGGTCGTTAGCAACCTTGCCAGTTTGCGCATCCTGTTCGTCGCGCGGGTTTTGTTTGGTTTTCATGTTGGGTTCCTTCAAAGTTGAATGCAGATATAAGGAGCACAGGCAAAGCCAGCCAAGCGCAACCAGGCCAAATTTATTGTGGCGAAGCCGCATGACACAAGCCCGTCAGACAGCACCGCGTTGTGCTGTGCCGTGAACCGATGCTGTATGAGCTGACAACAAGTTCAAGGCCATGGCGAGCAAACAAGGCATGGTTGAGCTGCAACATTGACAGCTTGAATTACTATTAATTCAGGAGCTGCTTACGCTCGTATTTATTGGGCTAAAGCGCTAAATGATGCCTGAAAACGGCCCATTCCGCCTCTTTTCGAACTACTACGAATCTTGACAGATGTGATCTCGATACATATCATGAGGCATACCCTCAATATAGGTCGTCAACATGCTGCAAACCGCCAAAGTATTTGCCACAGGCCGCAGCCAGGCCGTGCGCCTGCCACTGGAGTTTCGCTTCGATGTGGCTGAGGTCTTCATCCGGCGTGACGCCAGCACGGGTGATGTGGTGCTGTCAAAAAAGCCCTCTGACTGGCAAGGCCTGCTTGATGCCGTAGCACTCAATACCCAAGACGACCTGTTGATCGAGCGCCGCCAAACGACGGGCCAACCACGCCCATCCCGCAAAGATCCATTTGAAGGCTGGCAGGAATGACCCAGCGCTACATGCTGGACACCAACATCGTCAGCCACATCATGCAAGGCCGCGATGCCGACCTGTTGACGCGGTTAAGCCAAATACCCGTGGGCCAGGCCGTCATGTCCAGCGTCACGTTGGCAGAGCTGGAATACGGCCTGCACCGAAAGGGCCAACCCGAGCGCCTGAAAAACACGCTGTTCCAGGTGCTGCTGCGCGTAGACGTGCTGCCGTGGGACGAACCAGCGGCGCGTTGCTACGGGCGGCTGTGCTGCACACTCGAAGCCCAGGGTGTTAATTTAAGCGACCTGGACATGATGATCGCAGCCCATTGCGTGGCAACAGACACGACGCTGGTCAGCAGAGACAAAGCGTTTCAAACAGTGGCCAACATTGCGCCTGACAAGCTTCTGCCCGACACATTCAGGCTTGAGGTTTGGTAGCTGGTGGTCAAAACCCGTTTGCCCGACTTTAAGCCGCGGGCTGACGGTGACGATTGCTATTGTTTCAGGAGCTGTTTGCGCACATAATTATTGGGCCAGAGCGCTAAATGATGCATGAACCCGGCCTGAAAACCAGGATTTTTACAAATATGCTGCAAATCCATCCACAAATGCCCGCAATCCCACCACTGCGGTGTTTTGATAGGGGTGCATGACCAGCAGGTCTTTCTTGTCGCCAGTGACCAGCGCCTTTGCGCCAGCGGTTATACACAGCGCCAGGAGTTTATTGTCTTTGGGGTCTTTGCAATCGGTCACTTGCAGTTGTACGTCAAAAACCAGCACGGTTTGCGCATAGGCCTCCAGCCGGGTGATGCGCTCAGCCTTGGCGCAATAACAGTCAAACTTGTCACGCTTGAGCACATCTGCCAACTCGGCCAGCGTGGCGCGGCTGGCGGCTACATCAAAATGCTCGACGGCCAGTTGCAGTGCTGTGGAGGCGATGCCCTCAGGGTTTAAAAAAGCGCTGACAACCAGGTTGCTGTCCAGCACCACAACGCTACGCAAAGCAGCTGTCAATCAGTTGGCGCACATCATCGGCGGACAGCGCTTTGGCGGCAGGTGTTGCAGCGCCACCTTTGAGCAAACCCGTGAGCCGCCGGCTAGAGACACGCCGCAAAATTTCATCAGAATCTTCGCTTTCGGGAATGATCAGAAAGGCCGGGCGGCCATATTTGGTGACACGAACGCCTTGACCGGCGGCCACCATGTCAGCAACAGGGCCAAAGTTTTTTTGCACGTCTCGGGAAGTCAGTGTTTGCATGGTGCTTGCCTGCTTAAGTTGTTGTCCGGATTGTACGGATTGTACGGATGATATGGACAACCAGCTTGTTATTGTGACTTGTAGTACTTGCGGTGATAAGCGGCAAGGAAACGAGATACTACAAATTTCATAGCTGCTTGCGCTTATATTCATTGGGCTATAGCACAAAATGATGCTTGAAACGGACTCAAAGCAGCCTAAAGAGGCCCTAAACCCGTTACCGGGCATCCGCCTCAGCTTCAGGCCACAAACCGGAGAAGTAAAACCGCAGCGCATGCTGCGGCACACCCAGGCGCAGCTTGCTACAGCTCATCGAAGTCTTCTCACACGAGCATATCCGCGAGTTTCTAGACGATTCAGCAATGCTACAGTGGCAACGGCTATATCCAAAGGAACACCCCATGGGCTTGATAGATCGCGACTACATGCAAGACCCTGACCGAAAAAATCCGTTCAGCCCACCGCCAGAGAAACCTATTCTTGAATGGCTCATCAAAATCTCTGTTTTTATCGTGCTTATCTATTTAGGTTTTAAATTGGCGACTTGGCTGGATGTAAATAGGCGGGCTGCACCAGCGCAAACGATCAAAGCCCCGACTCCAGAAGTAAAAAAGATTGCAGAACTACCGTCATTCCAGCAACCTGCACAACCCGCGGTT
Organism: Polaromonas sp.; assembly: GCA_043756405.1. Lineage (GTDB taxonomy): Bacteria > Pseudomonadota > Gammaproteobacteria > Burkholderiales > Burkholderiaceae_C > Polaromonas. The sequence continues at coordinate 19,859 of JAYURC010000137.1, read as the reverse complement.
ATTTATCCACCAACGCAAAGCCGTTCAACAGAACAGACAGTCATTACCAAATGCGTTATGCAAGGCAAGGTTAGTTACGGCGACGGCGCTTGCCCCGTAGGAGCGGCCGCAAGTGGAGTCATAACCAAAAACAATCACAATCTCGTGGCGGCCGTCAAAATGCCGCTCCCTGTTCAGGATACAACTCAGGAGCCGCATTTGCCAATGAGCGCACAAGTTAATCCCAGCCTGGACTATGCGGCAGTAAAAGCAGCGTGTGTAGCGCTTGAGGAACGGATTAAATATCTTGATAGCTTGGCGCGTCAACCACAAAGTGGACAAACACAAGATTGGATACGCGGCGAACGCAAAAAAGCGCGTGATCGGCAGTTCGGTCTTCGATGCACTTAAAGTCCGCAGCTCTCGCAGGTTTGTATTATTTGAAGGCTAAAGCCCCAGGTAAAGCCCTGGGTCACAAAACCACCTGTTGAGATTATTCTTTTCAATTCGTCAATGAGTAAATAGCATTACTCAACAACTCTTGCGGACAACAAAATATGGCAACAGGGCTTTGGACAAAAGAGCAAATCAAGTTAGCGTTTCATTTGTATTGCCAGCTGCCCTATGGCCGAATCCACGGGCGTAATCCAGAAATCATCGCTCTGGCAAAGATAATCGGGCGAACATCGGATGCTGTGGCCATGAAGATGCTCAACATTGCCAGCATCGATCCAGCCGTTACAAGCGCTGGCAAGGCAGGTCTTGGAAATGCATCTGCCCTAGACCGCACTGTGTGGGACGAGTTCCATGCGGATTGGGAAAGGCTTGCATTGGAATGCCACCAGCTCATGCAGCAATACAGTCTGGAAAAACAAGACGACCTACAAACGGAAGACGCGGCGTTTTTACCCGAAGATTTCACGGGCGAGACGCGGCAAGTCTTGACTGCGCAAAGAATCAAGCAACACTTCTTTCGCCGTGCAGTACTCAGCACCTATCGCGGCCGCTGCTGCATGTCAGGTTTGTCTGAACAGCGGTTGCTGATTGCAAGCCACATCGTTCCGTGGAGTCGCGACAAAACGAATCGGCTTAATCCGAGTAATGGGCTGTGTTTGTCTGCGATACACGACAGAGCCTTTGACAAGGGATTGATTTCGTTGACTGATGATCTGCGCGTCATATTGTCAAACGACCTTGTAGCAAGGGACGAGCCTTTTACTAAAGCAACATTTTTGCCGCTTCAAGGCCAACAAATTGGAGTGCCTGATCGCTTTCGACCTGAACCTGCATTTTTGGCGCGGCATCGGGCAGAGGTATTTCTGGGTGCTGACACCGTCTAGGCAAAACAAATGACTAAGTCCAGCGTGTTTAGTTATCTGTACCGGGACGCGTCAAATTACAAAGCGCTTGGACGGCTACTACCCAAGGGCACGGCCTCAATAGCTGGAGTCGAAAGTTTGCGACAACACTTTGAGTCGGGCGAGTTTTTCCATCGCAGAACAACTTGGCATTCCAGCACTTTATGCAGAGCTGTGGGAGTTCAGCAGCGGCCCCACTTCAGACGACCACGTATGGCACACATTTGAAGGGCTAAAACTCGCGACTGCCGATGACTTAACTTTGCCGATTTTTGATACGGTTAAAAGTCTGACTAAAAAGATCAAGAGCGTTGTGGCTTGAGACGAGAAGCTGTCGCCGCATTGGAATATCTAAATGTTGTCTCCAGCTACTTTTCACGAGGACGTTTTTTATGAGTACTTTCGCCCTTTCCGGCATGACAAGTCGGAGTTTGATATTTGGGGCGGCCTCGGCTTAGAGACCTTTGGCCACGACTTACATCTGGTTAGAAGTTATCCGATAGAGTGCGTCTGGTCAGTCCTTGACGATGGCGATGGGCCAGACCAATGGATTGCGCCCGGCATTCATTTTGTGAACCGTGTCTGCTACATGCTGACGGAAATACCGCACGATTGGGCTGATGTGCAATTTCGAGTACGTCGCGATTTGAAGTCTTTAACGAGCATTGGCCTTAAGCGTCGTCAGAGCACGCTTCGCAAGACATTGCTCATACAAAGCGTTGATTCAAAAAAACGGATGGACGCAGCTTGAAGCGGCAAAGCAGTGCAGCGTGACACAACTACGCATCAATGAGCTGCTGCGCGGCCGCATTTCGCGCTTCTCGCTTGATGCGCTGGGCAAAATCGCCGCGCACCTCGGTCAGCGGGTGCGTGTGGAGCTGCAAGCGCCCTGCGGGGCATCAAAAAGACTGTTTCGGCCTGTTTTCAGGTATGTTTTAGGCCTGTAGCCCAATAAATTCGGGCGCAAGCAGCTATAAATTAAATAGCTATACCCCCTCTCACGCGGATGTAAGTCCTTAGGATACTCATCGAAATTAAGTTGTGACAGCCTTTTCAGACGGTCGTTCGCTTGCCGACTTATATTCAAACCGATATAATTTGCCCAAAATGAAAATTGTTCGATTTCTTGGTGATTCGCTCAAGTGTTTGCGCGACTTTCCCGACGATGCAAGGCAATATGCTGTTCGCCAGCTTGACCAGGTGCAGCGCGGCAGACAACCGGATGATTTCAAACCCATGCCATCTATTGGTAAAGGCGTTGAAGAGATTCGTGTGTGGGATGAGGCGGGTACGTTTCGGGTGATTTACACGGCTCGTCTTGCAGATGCGGTTTATGTTTTGCACGCTTTTCAAAAGAAGACGCCCACCACATCACCACGCGACATCGAAACGGCTAAAACACGTTACGCCCAACTAAACAGAGGCAACAAATGACCAAACTCAAAACCGACAGCTACGCCAGCGTCTGGGACGCCATCACAGACACCCCTGAAGAAGCCGCCAACCTGCGGCTGCGCTCAGAGCTGATGGACAAGATCACAGCACTGATTCAAAAGAACGGCTGGACGCAGCTTGAAGCGGCCAAGCATTGCAGCGTGACGCAACCCCGCATCAATGAATTGCTGCGGGGCCGCATTTCGCGCTTCTCGCTTGATGCGCTGGTCAACATCGCCGCGCACCTCGGGCAGCGGGTGCATGTTGAGCTGGAAGCGGCTTGACGGGCAGCAAAAAGGCTGTTTTGGCCTGTTTTTAGGCCTGTTTTAGGCCTGTAGCCCAATAGATTCGGGTACGAACAGCTATAACTTACATAGCAACAGCATGGTCAGGAATTAATATCCAATCACTACGGATATTCTTGCCGTGAATGCACAACACTCTAGATTTCAATCGCAATGAGGCTACGCCTGTACACAAGAATGTAATTGGGGTGGCTGACAAATTCATGCGTCCCCCCCTACGCGACCGTGGCGAAAATGAACAATGGTTTGGCCTAGAACTTCAGCGTCGTCACGCAGTTTGGCGTTGAGCTTATAGGCAGCGCTTGGGCTGCTGTCCGCTATATATGCCGTGATGCGGGCAATGTCTTGAAGTGCGCTTTCAAGCCAGACGACGGGCAGCATGTTCTGCTTCAGCAGCTTTGATGATGTCGTCCATGCGCTGCATGACTTCGTCAGTGCTGTGCTTTGGTGTCGCCGGGTCGTCCGCTTGCTTTAGCGCACGCTCCACCTTGGCGCGAAACCAGCGGTCATAGCTGGCCGCTTGCGCATCGGTCTCAAATTCAGAAACTTTGGGGTCTAGAACTGCTTGCATCTTTAAAGGTTAGCACAAACAGGCAGTTATTGCCGTTTCGATCTTTTTTAGCTGTGTTTTAGGCCTGTAACCCAATAGCTTCGGGAGCAAACAGCTATAAATTAAATAGCATTTGGCATCCTCGTACGTGAAGTGTGTCAACAGGCCGTGTAGCGTTAGATGCACCAAGCAAACGCCAAAATGAAAAAAGCCCACCGTGAGGTGAGCTTTTTGTAACTATCGTTTGTCCCCGGGGGGAGGCTTTCGCCCGCAAGTCCCAAGGCTGGAACCCACATTTGCGGGCAGTCAAGCCGCACCTTGACCCAGCCATAACCGTGCAGCAGCTACGCGGCTTGATTTACACCGAACTGGAACGGCTGATAAAACTGCGTAACCGGATTGCTCATCATGAGCCGATCTTCATGCGTAACCTGGCTGATGACTTTCAGAAAATCCATGACCTGAACTAAATAGCGTTTAGGGTGGCCGCTAATCTGTTTACGTCCCGTGTTTCGTATCCTGGAACAATAGCAGCATTTGCCTTCACCGAGTTAACGCGACGACGTTAAAATATGGCTCTTGACACCCTAATTTATTATGGTTAAAGTAACCATATGAAGGCGGTACGGATTTTCTATGACAAGGCTCTTTTGCCCGACGGTGCGGTTGTAGAAATGACGATATGGCAATTACCTCGCGCTTCGCTAGCGCGGCCTCACGGCTTGAAACACAGCCTGTTTTATGGCTATGACGGGCAGCGCGTAGTTGGCTATGACAACGAACGCGGCAAGGGTGACCACAAGCACCTTGGCGCGCTTGAGTTTCGATACAAGTTTGAATCGGTCGACAAAATGATTGCCGACTTTTTGCAAGACGTTGAAAGGATGAAAAGTGAACGCCACCCCTAGTCTTCACCCTAAAGTTCAAGTCAACGTGGGCAGCCTGGCGGACATGGGCAAACGCTTTGCCAGCGTGTGGAAGCAGGCCGAAGCGGGTGAGGTCAATAGCCAAATTAACCAGACGCACATCACCTTTTTAGACGTGCAAACGATGTTTGAAACCCTGTCGCCGCGCCGCCTTGATCTGCTGCGCCATGTGCGCCAGCACGGTGCTGGCAATGTGCGTGAGCTGGCTCAAACCCTTGGCCGTGACTACAAGAATGTGCATCAGGATGTGGCTACGCTGCAATCGGCGGGCTTGCTGGTGCGAGATGGCCGCAAGGTGTGCGCGCCTTGGGATGAGTTGCAGGCCAATGTGTCGTTGATGGCGGCTTGAGGGGTGTTCAACCCGCTGTTTTGGCCTGCTTTCAGGTATGTTTTAGGACTGTAACCGAATCAATTCGGGCGCAAGCAGCTCCCGATTTAGTAGCAATCTCAAGCCAGTAAAGTCATCCCAGCCACGCGCGCAGCCGATTTGTCAAACGTCATCGTCGCGGTGCAGCCAGCACTTAGAGCGATCTCGGCAATCAATACGTCGGCCAGACCGGCTTTGCGGTTGCCTGATGCTTTGAATCGACCCATGGCCGCTTGCAGTACATCGCGCTTTTCCATGCAAAACTCGGGTGTATTCAGAAAATCTTCAAGCGTGGCAACCAGCTCGTCCATCGTGGCGCCGTACAGGCTGCTGAGCACCCAGCAAAGTTCAGCCACCACCACCAGGCTGATAAAGCCTTGTTGGGTCGGGGTGAGTTCTTCCTCTATCAGGCGCGTAGCCAGCGCGGCTTGTTTGGCGTCGTCCTGCGCCAGGTAGCGCGCCAGCACGTTGGTGTCCAGGCCAATCATGTCGGCCTTTTGCTGCGGCTTGACGCGCCCAAGGCAATGGCTTGATCCATCGCCTCAATGCTGACGGGCTTTTTGACCCGCCCTGCAAAGCGGCCTTTCAGGGCGGCCACGTCGCTGCGAACAGGCATCAGCACAAAGCTCGCGCCCTGCCGAACAAAGTCAACATGATTGCCAGCTCTCAGGCCAAGTGCTGTGCGAACGGCCATGGGCAATGTGATCTGACCTTTACTGGTGAGTGTGGCGATGGGCATACAGCTCCTGAATGTTTCCTTACGTACAGTAAGGAATTATAGAGGAACCAAGTTAAGAATTGCGCCTTGTCACACCGCCAGCTCAGCCGGCATTCATTGTTAAGAAACCCACCCCTTGCGGCAAGGCGCGCAAGCCGTCAGCCTGGCTGCAATGGCAAGGCTACTGCAGGGCTCTTGAAGCTGGACGCGGCTTGAGGGGCATCAAAAAGCAGTGTTGTCCCGTTTTCAGGTATGTTTTAGGCCTGCAACCTAATAAATTCGGGCGCAAGCAGCTACTAAGTTCATAGCGCTGTGCTGGCGCTCAAATTTTATCCAGCCAAAGCAAGTGAACACCTTGCCATAAAATTCGAACATGCGGTATTCGAATTCCATGGCTAATCGCTGGATGCCTATTGATTCGGCCCGCTGATGCCTCAATTTCCGTTCGGGTTGAGCTTGTCGAAACCCTTCGACAAGCTCAGGGCGAACGGTTCATGGTTCACAAGGCCGGATCAATATTTATAAAACGCCTCAACCTTGCCCTTGAGCTTGATCGTCAGCGGAAAACCTTTGCGGTCAACCTTTTTGCCAACCGGCACCTTGATCCAGCCTTCGCTGATGCAGTATTCCTCAACATCCACGCGCTCTTTGTCGTTAAAAAGGATGCCGATCTGGTGCTCAAAAATAGCTTTGACGTGGTGCTTGCTGCGCACGTCGGTTGAGAGTTGGTCAGGTAGCGCGGGGCGCTCGGTGGTCAATGTTGGGGCTTGGGTCGCGTCGTTCATGAGGTTTTCAATAGGTCGAGTTGGAAGTTGTGCGCTTATGGAAATTGTCTGGCCACGTGTCCCACGGCACGTACCGTCACCGTGCAACTGGCCGGGTCCTGGTCAAAGTAAACAATGTAGTTTTCATGCGCCACCAGCTCATAATTCCATTTCCATATCATCCGTGCACTTTGTCGGCTTCGCTAGCCGTAGGTTTGTACTGTCGTCGCTTCGCCTTCGCGTGCACGAATGATCTGGAAACGGAACAAGCACCCTGAATTCGGCTGCTGGCGCGACGTGGAAAGTGGGGGTTGCTCAGTTTATCAACCTGCTCGTCTATCAAAAGCCACATATCAATCGCAGCCATCTTATTGTCGCGCCCCATCCAGGCCTGTATTGCATCAAGGTCGGAGGGATATTCAGGTCGGCGAATGACTCGCCACGCTTCGCCGCTCATGCAGACAACAGGGCTTGCCGTGCCGTCAATTTTTCAGCGCGTATATGCTGCCAGTCTTCGTCGGCTATAGCGGGACGCGGGGCGTCGCGGCTGGCTTGCAACTTGGCTTGAGCCCAGCGGTCATACTCGGCAGCACGGGTCAAGGCTGCAGCTCTGTCGGGTCGCGTACGACGAGCCGAATATGAAAGATTAATGTTAGTCATGCGTATTTAAAACATTAAGCTTACTGATTCGGCCAAATGAACCCATTCCCGATCGGGTTGAGCTTGTCGAAACCCTTCGACAAGCTCAGGGCGAACGGTACACGTCTCGCCTTTCCAAGTCTCCAAGTTTCGAATTTCGAGTTTCGAGTTTCGAGTTTCAAGTGTCAATATTTGCAGCACGCAGCGCATTGGTTTCAATAAATATCCGGCGCGGCTCGACTTCGTCGCCCATCAGCATGGTGAACACGCGGTCGGCTTCAATGGCGTCGTCAATCTGCACTCGCAGCAGGCGGCGCACGGTGGGGTCCATCGTGGTTTCCCACAGCTGGGCCGGGTTCATCTCGCCCAGGCCCTTGTAGCGCTGGCGCGATGTGGCATTTTCAGCCTGGCCGACCAGCCACTTCATGGCCTGGCGGAAGTCGCTGACTTTTTCTTCCTTTTGGCGCTCGCCTTCGCCGCGCATGACTTTTGCGCCCTCACTGATCAAATCCTTGAATGTGGCCGCCGCATCAGCCAGCATCCCGTAGTCAGCGCCGTGCACAAAGTCTTGCGTCAGCACGCTGCTTTTGACGTTGCCGTGGTGGCGGCGGCTGATGCGCAGAATCGGCTTGTCGGTACGAACATCAAACTCGCCTGCTACTTCAGCGGTGGGTAAAAACTTTTGCAACGCAGCGGCGGCAATTTCTGCATCGTCCACCGTGTCCAGGTTCAGATGCACGCCGTCAGCAATCGCTTTGAGCGCTTCGGCGTCCATAAAGCCGCGCAAGCGGGCAATCACAGATTCAGCCAGTTGGTGTTTGCGTGCCAGCTCGCCGAGCGTGTCGCCTGACAGCACCACAGTACCCTTGGCGCCTTCTGCACCAGTCTGTACCGACGCATCTTTCAGCGCAATGCGCAGCAAGAAAGTGTCAAGCGCGCCAGTGTCTTTCAGGTACTGCTCTTCCTTGCCGGCCTTGACTTTGTACAGCGGCGGCTGCGCAATGTAGATGTGGCCACGCTCGACCAGCTCGGGCATCTGGCGGTAAAAGAACGTCAGCAACAGCGTGCGGATGTGCGCACCGTCAACGTCGGCGTCGGTCATGATGATGATGCGGTGGTAACGCAGCTTGGCGACATTGAAGTCGTCGTTACCCGTGGTGCCACCCGCTTTGCCAATGCCTGTACCGAGTGCGGTGATCAATGTCAAGATTTCGTTGCTGGTCAAAAGCTTTTCATAGCGCGCTTTTTCCACATTCAAAATCTTGCCGCGCAGGGGCAAGATGGCCTGAAATTTGCGGTCACGACCTTGTTTGGCCGAGCCGCCTGCCGAGTCACCCTCAACCAGATAAATCTCGCACATGGCTGGGTCTTTTTCCTGGCAGTCGGCCAGCTTACCGGGCAAGCCCATGCCGTCGAGCACGCCTTTGCGGCGCGTCATGTCGCGGGCTTTGCGGGCAGCTTCACGCGCACGCGCGGCTTCAATGATTTTGCCAACGATGATTTTTGCGTCTGCCGGGCGCTCTTGCAAATAGTCGTGCAGCAGCTTGCTGACAATGTCTTCAACCGGGCCGCGCACTTCGCTCGACACCAGTTTGTCTTTGGTCTGGCTGCTAAATTTTGGCTCAGGCACCTTCACGCTGAGCACGCAGCACAGGCCTTCTCGCATGTCGTCGCCGGTGACTTCAACTTTGGCTTTTTTGGCAATCTCGCTGTCGTCAATGTATTTATTGATGACGCGCGTCATGGCTGCACGCAAACCCGTCAGGTGCGTGCCGCCATCGCGCTGCGGAATATTGTTGGTAAAGCACAGCACCTGCTCGCTGTAGCCACTGTTCCACTGCATCGCGACTTCAACACCGATGTTGGTGCCCTGGTCGCTCTGGCGGTCGCCCATGGCGGCAAACACATTGGGGTTCAAGATGGTTTTACCCTTGTTGATGAAGTCAACAAAGCCCCTGACGCCACCTGCGCCCGCAAAGTCATCTTCTTTGCCAGAGCGCTCGTCTTTCAGGCGAATCTTCACGCCGTTGTTCAGAAAGCTCAACTCACGCAAACGCTTGCTCAAGATTTCATAGTGAAAATCTGAATTGGTCTGAAAGATGTCAAGGTCAGGCAGAAAATGCACTTCGGTGCCGCGCTTGTCGGTGTCGCCCATCACCTTCATGGGTGAAACTTCAACGCCGCCAACCGTCTCAATGATGCGGTTTTGCACAAAGCCTTTGGAGAACTCCATGGTGTGAACTTTGCCGTCGCGCCGAATCGTCAGGCGCAACATTTTGCTCAAAGCATTCACACAGCTCACGCCTACGCCGTGCAGGCCACCCGACACCTTATAGCTGTTCTGGTTGAACTTGCCGCCCGCGTGCAACTCGGTCAGGGCGATTTCAGCCGCAGAACGCTTGGGCTCGTGCTTGTCATCCATCTTGATACCGGTCGGTATACCGCGACCGTTGTCGGTCACGCTGATGGAGTTATCGCTATGAATAGTGACAACGATATCGTCGCAATGGCCGGCCAGTGATTCATCAATCGAGTTGTCGACCACTTCGAAAACCAAATGATGCAAGCCCGTGCCATCAGACGTATCGCCGATGTACATCCCAGGGCGTTTGCGCACAGCTTCCAAACCTTCAAGAATCTGAATCGAGCCTTCGCCATAGGCCTCAGACGCGCCTGCCTGGTTGGTGTCAATCTTTGGTTGAAAGTTGGAGCTGTCTTCTCCGGCGGCGCCGTTGTTGACGTTGACCAGCGCGTCGTTATTCACGGGCTGTGTTGGTTCAACTGGCTTGTTTTCATCGGTCATGTCGGTCTTATCTCGCAGTTTCTTCAATCTCTTGACAAAGTCTTGAATAAGTAAACCCGCTGATGGTGAGTTTTACAGCGGGTTTTTCTTGTCTGGGCAGCTTTATAAAAAGCTCAAATTCGCATCGGCATCACAACGTATTTAAAGGTTGCGTTATCAGGAATCGTCAGCAGCGCTGAACTGTTCGAGTCAGCCAGCTCCATCTTCACCATGTCCTGGTCCATGTTGGCCAGTGCATCGATCAGATACGTCACGTTGAAACCAATTTCGATCGCCTCACCGGCGTAGTCAATGTCCAACTCGTCTACAGCTTCTTCCTGCTCGGCATTGTTAGACGCAACACGCAGCGTGCCGGGTTCAATGTTCAGGCGGACACCCTTGAACTTATCGCTGGTCAAAATGGCTGTGCGCTGCAAACTGGCCAACAAACTGACGCGGCCCAGCGTGATGATGTTTTTATGATTTTTTGGAATAACGCGGTTGTAATCCGGAAATTTGCCTTCTACCAATTTGGTCACAAACTCCATGCCGTCAAAGCTGAATTTGGCCTGGTTGTTGGCAAACTGCATGTCAATGGCACCTTCTTTATCGCTCAAAAGCCGCTGCATCTCCAGCACGGTTTTACGCGGCAAGATCACTTCCTGCTTGGGCACTTCGACATCCAGCAAGCTTGAAGAAAACGCAAGCCGGTGGCCATCCGTGGCTACCAGACTCAGCTGTTTGCCTTCGGCCACAAACAAAATGCCGTTGAGGTAATAACGGATGTCATGTACCGCCATGGCAAAAGAAACCTGGTTTAACAGGTCTTTCAGTACCTTTTGCGGCACAGAAAACACCGGCCCAAAATTTGCTGCTTCTTGTACCAGCGGAAAGTCCTCAGCGGGTAGCGTTTGCAGCGTAAACCTGCTTTTTCCACCTTTCATAATCAGCTTGTTCTGGGCTGATTCAAGCGACACAGTTTGGTCGTTGGGCATAGACCGCAAGATGTCAATCAGCTTGCGTGCACCTACCGTGGTGGTGAAGTTGCCGCTATCGCCCTCAAGTTCAGCAGTGGTGCGGATCTGGATTTCCAGATCGCTTGTGGTGAGTTGCAGCTGTGAGCCCGTTTTACGGATCAGCACATTGGCAAGAATCGGCAGTGTGTGCCGGCGCTCAACAATGCCTGCAACCGACTGCAAGGCGGACAAAACTTTATCTTGGGTAGCTTTCAGGATGATCATGTCTATTTCTTCCTCTTGTTATCTCTGTTTAATTCTTTAATTCAAATTAGTAGTAGTAGTAAAGGCAGCACTTTTCTGTGTACAAGTCTATTTTCCCTTTTTTAATCATGCACTTGCCAGTTGTTTAACCTTGTGTTGCACGGCCATGCAAACGCATCACCAGATATGAATAACTTTCAGAACACGGCTTCTTCTGTGGATAACTGCCGAGTTGTTCAAAAGTTATACCCAACGTTATGAATAGAGAAAAACGGGGGATTGAACTCACCGTGTCAGCCTTTCAAGGTCTGTTCAAGCACATGCAGCTGCTGATTCAATTCAGTCATTTGCTGTCGTTCAGCCGACATTTTGCGTACGGCGTGCAGCACGGTCGTGTGATCTCGCCCACCAAATAACTCGCCAATCTCAGGCAGGCTTTTTTGCGTCAGCTCTTTCGCCAGGTACATGGCAATCTGGCGCGGTCGGGCAATGCTGGCGGGACGCTTTTTAGAATACATGTCCGCCACTTTGATCTTGTAATAGTCGGCCACGGTTTTCTGGATGTTCTCAACCGAAATCTGGCGGTTCTGTATCGACAGCAAATCCCGCAAAGCTTCACGCGCAAGCTGGATGGAAATTTCTTTCTGGTTAAAGCGCGAATACGCCAGGATTTTGCGCAACGCACCTTCCAGCTCACGCACGTTTGACCGCACGTTTTTTGCGACAAAAAAGGCCACTTCTTCTGGCATAACGGCTAACTCCACTTCAGCTTTGCGAATCAGGATGGCGACCCGCATTTCAAGCTCAGGTGGTTCTATGGCAACCGTTAAGCCTGAATCAAAGCGCGAAACCAGGCGTTCGTGAATGTCAGTCAGACCTTTGGGGTAAGTGTCGCTGGTCATCACAATGTGTGATTTTTTGGTCAGTAGCGCTTCAAAAGCGTTAAAAAATTCCTCTTGAGTACGGTCTTTATTGGCAAAAAACTGCACGTCATCGATCAGCAACAAATCAAGCGAGTGGTAACGCTCTTTGAATTCATCAAATGTCTTGCGCTGATAGGCCTTGACCACGTCAGACACGAACTGTTCTGCATGGATGTACAGCACTTTTGCTTGCGGGTTGTCAGCCAGCAACTTGTTGCCAATGGCGTGCATCAGGTGTGTTTTGCCCAATCCGACACCACCGTAGATGAACAAAGGGTTGTACAGCTGGCCTAAACTGCTGGCAACATGCATGGCAGCAGCGCGGCCCATGCGGTTGGCGGTGCCTTCTATCAAGGTGTCGAAAGTCAGCGCCGTATTGAGACGATTTTTAAAAGGTGCGCCCGCAATATCCTCAGCAACCCCCATTCCTGCGGGTTCAGGAATACCAGAGACTTCGAAACTGCGGGTCAAGATGACTGATTTGGCAGGCGCTTCTCGGGGAGCAAGCGCTAACTCAAGCGGTACAGGGCGGCCTGAAATCTTCTCCAGCAGCGCGGCAATGCGGGCCGCGTATTGAGCGCGTATCCAATCGAGCTTGAAGCGGTTACCCACTTGAATAGTGACCTTGGACACATCATCAGCGACCACAGCAGCCAAAGGGCGGATCCAGGTATTGAACTGTTGCTCAGGTAATTCCTGCGCCAAATGATCGACACAGCTTAGCCACAAATCAGCACCCGACAGATTCCCAACGGCTTCAGTCATTTAAACCATTGAAAAAATGGCATTGCCTGGTGAGGCGCCTGTGGATAGGGTTGTTTTCAAGCACAGCATATTGTAGCGCCGGGCAAGAGTTATCCACAAATTTAAAGCCCCCATTTTGAGTCGCGTTTGCGCCTGTGCCAGCATATGTGCAACAGCTTAACCATTCAGTCACTGCAACAGATTGCCGCACCAAGTCGTTGCCACGAATCAAAAATCAGCGATAATCATGGGTTTTCCTGATAATTATCAGAATTATCAGGACAAATGAGTATCACTTTTTCAGAACCAACTTTTCAAGCAAGCAGCTGGACACATCATGAAACGCACATACCAACCTTCCAAAGTCAAGCGCGCACGTACGCACGGTTTCCTCACCCGTATGAAAACACGCGGCGGCCGCGCTGTCATCGCGGCACGTCGCGCAAAAGGCCGCAAGCGCCTGGCGGTCTAGTCACTGCGGCGCTGAGCTTTGTCGCTCGGCGCAGCTAGCAATGCAGCGCCTTAAGACTCGGCCTCAGTTTCAAGCGGTTCTCAACGGTGTGCTGGTTGCCAAAACCCGTCACTTTGCCCTGCACCGGCTTGAATTGTCGGCTGCCCCGCCTGAAGCCTTGAAGTTGTTCCCGTTGAACACAACCTGGATAGGTGCTATGGCGCCCAAACGTTGGGCTAAACGTGCTGTGACCCGTAACACCATCAAAAGACAAATCTATACCTTGAGTGACAGCGTGATGCCGCCTATGCTTCAAGTGGCTTTTTTGGTCAGGTTGCGCCGTGAGTTTTCTCGCAAAGACTTCGTGAGCGCATCGTCCGCAGTATTAACAGATGCTGTTCGTTCCGAGCTGCTGCAGTTGATGCATTCTGTAGCTGATGTGCACAAACCCATGCCCGCAAACGCATGAACCATTATTTGTCTGCCGTGTACCGTTTGCCACAGCGGGTCTTAATGGTCAGCGTCAGGGCATACCGTTTGTTACTAAGTCCATGGCTTGGCAACACGTGCCGCTTTGAGCCCACCTGCTCAGCTTATTCATTACAGGCGCTTGAGCAACATGGCGCTATTACTGGAACAACGCTTACGCTTTACAGGCTGGTGCGTTGCCAGCCATGGTGCCGGGGTGGACATGATCCAGTACCCGCTACAACGCTTTTTACCCGTCTGATCACACCCGTGAGCAGCACCACCCTAACGTCAGAAAAGAAGCCGTCATGAACGACATCCGCCGCACCATCTTGTGGGTGATTTTTGGTTTTTCCATGGTTCTGTTGTGGGACCAATGGCAGGCATTCAACGGCAAACAAGCCACGTTTTTTCCCAAGCCAACATCTGCCAGCACGGTCGCCGCACCGGTAACGCCAAGTGCCAGCACTGCCTCTGTGCCCACTGCAAATCTGCCGTCTGTGCCGGGCCCTGCAGCGTTGGCATCTAACGTCTCAACCGTCCCTACAGGCACTGCTGCAACGGCCGCCCTTGTCAAACGTGAAAAAATTATCGTCAATACCGACGTGTTTTCACTGACGTTTGACACTGAAGGCGGCTCACTGGTCAAGTCGAGCTTTAACAAATTCAAAGACATGGCAGACAAAAATGCAGGCTTTGTGTTGTTCGATGAAAGCGCTGGTCGTGTGTATGTGGCCCAAACCGGGCTGATTGCCGCCAGCGGTGGTGCAGCCATGCCAACGCACAGAACACCCATGACAGCCGTGCCGGGTGAGCGTACGCTGGCACCCGGCCAAAATGAACTGGTGGTGAAGTTTGAGTCGCAGGAAGTTGGCGGCATCAAACTGGTGAAAACATACACCCTCAAGCGCGGCGCTTACGACATTGCCGTGCGCCACGACATCATCAATGCGAGCGGCGCGACTGTATCGCCCCAGTTGTATCTGCAATTGGTTCGCGACGGCAATGCGCCACTCGGCGAGTCGTCGTTTTATTCAACCTTCACCGGCCCTGCGATTTACACCGAAGCGCAAAAATATCAAAAAATCGAGTTCAAGGAAATCGAAAAAGGCAGCATGAATGTTGAAAAGCAGGCTACCAACGGCTATGTTGCCATGGTGCAGCATTACTTTGCGTCGGCCTGGCTGCTGGGTGATGGCATCAAGCGCGAACTGTTTCAGCGCAAGGTTGATACCAATCTGTATGCCGCCGGCATGATCACTTCTGCGGGCGATGTCGCCCCTGGCACGACCAAAACCATGGAGTCACGTCTGTTCGTTGGCCCCCAAGAAGAAAACATGCTGGAAAAGCTGGCACCCGGCCTTGAGTTGGTCAAGGACTACGGCTGGCTGACGATTCTGGCCAAGCCGCTGTACTGGCTGCTCGACAAGTTGCATGGTTTTATTCAAAACTGGGGCTGGTCGATTGTGGCGCTGGTACTGCTACTGAAAATTGCGTTCTACTGGCTCAATGCCAAGGCTTACGCCAGCATGGCCAAGATGAAAGCTGTCAATCCAAAAATCATGGAAATGCGCGAGCGGCTCAAAGACAAGCCGCAAGAAATGCAGCAACAAATGATGAAGATTTACAAGGACGAAAAAGTCAACCCAATGGGCGGTTGCTTTCCCATCATGGTACAAATTCCGGTGTTTATTGCGCTGTACTGGGTGTTATTGTCCAGCGTTGAAATGCGCGGCGCGCCGTGGGTGTTGTGGATCAAAGATCTGTCAACACCAGACCCGTACTTTATCTTGCCCGTCGTCATGACGCTGACCACCATGCTGCAAACCGCATTAAACCCGGCACCACCAGACCCACTGCAAGCCAAGCTGATGTGGTTCATGCCGCTGATTTTCAGTGTGATGTTCTTCTTCTTCCCCGCAGGCCTGGTGCTGTACTGGATCACCAACAACATCTTGTCGATTGCCCAGCAGTGGGTCATCAACACCCGGATGGGCGTGCCGCCGCAATTCAACTTGCCTAAATTCAAGTAAGGCGCAGCATAAAAGCCAAATTTTTAGGGTAGTTGCCCCACCTCGGCCCCTTTTTGTAAATTTGTCGTTGTAACATTAGCGACAAACTAGAAAAGACCACCCTTATCAAGGTGACACTTCACGCAAATATCAGGTGGGCATGGTGAAAGCAATCGGATTGTCAGGCGAGCCAACATCTGCCGCTAGAAGTAACGAGGGTTTGCAAAGCAGCTCAGGCGCAACGTCCATCTCTAACCATGATGCACTTTCCGCTCTGTGCGCCATTGCCCGCTTTCATCAAATAGCGGCTGACCCTACCAACCTGGCACACCAACTCGGCTTGGCCCCGTCGGCACAAATCACCACACAAGAGTTGCTGCGTGCAGCCAAGCACCTCGGCCTAAAAGCCAAACTCAGCAACACCACGGCAGACCGCCTGGCCCTCACGCCGCTGCCCGCATTGGCGCAAATACGAGGTGCTGATGGTGCGGTTAAAACTGTCATCCTCGCGCAAACCGACGGCCAGCGTGTCCTGCTTCAAGACCCAAGTGTGACTGACGGCAGACCGACCATCGAATCGATGGCTGTCTTCATCACCCAATGGACAGGTGAATTGATCCTCATCACCAGCCACGCCGCTTTAACGGGCGAGCTGGCCAGGTTCGACTTTTCCTGGTTCATCCCCAGCCTCGTCAAATACCGCAAGTTGCTGGGTGAGGTGCTGCTCATCAGCTTCATGCTGCAACTGTTTGCCCTGGTCAGCCCGCTGTTCTTCCAGGTGGTAATGGACAAAGTGCTGGTCAACAAAGGCATGACCACGCTAGACGTGCTCGTCATTGGCCTGGTTGTGGTGGTCGTGTTTGAAAGTGTGCTCAACGGTATGCGCGCCTACATCTTCAGCCACACCACCAGCCGCATTGATGTGGAACTGGGCGCCCGCCTGTTCCGCCATCTGCTGCAATTGCCGCTGGCTTATTTTCAGGCTCGGCGCGTCGGTGACTCGATTGCCCGCGTGCACGAGCTGGAGAACATTCGCAACTTTTTAACCGGCAATGCACTGACGGTGGTGCTCGACGTTTTCTTCTCAGCCGTCTTCATCGCCATCATGCTATTTTACAGCGTGCCGCTGACATTGATCGTGCTCGTCAGCCTGCCGTTGTACGCCGCCATCAGCCTTGCCGTCGTCCCCCTGCTGCGCCAGCGGCTTGACGAAAAGTTTGCCCGAGGCGCTGAAAACCAGGCCATGCTGGTAGAAACCGTCACAGGCATACAAACCGTCAAAGCCAGCGCACTGGAGCCATCCATGGCCAAACGCTGGGACGACCAATTAGCCGCCTACGTCGCCGCCAGCTTCAAGACGCAAAATCTCGCCACCTGGGCGCACGAAGCCATCAACCTGACTGGCAAACTCATCAACGCCGCCACGCTGTGGTACGGCGCACATCTGGTCATGAACAATGAACTGACGGTTGGCCAGTTTGTCGCCTTCAATATGTTTGCCCAGCGCGTCGCCCAGCCCATCATGCGCATGGCGCAACTGTGGACAGACTTTCAGCAAACCGGCATATCAGTTGCCCGCCTGGGAGACATCCTGAACACCCGCACTGAAGTACCACCCAGCAGCGCAGCGCAATTGCCGCCCGTCAAAGGCCGCATCACGCTCGACAAAATCGTCTTCAGGTATCGGCCTGAAGCTGCCCCGGTACTCAACAGCATCAGCCTTGACATCGCGGCGGGCGAGATCATCGGCATCGTTGGCCGTTCAGGCTCTGGCAAAAGTACATTGACCAAGCTGGTGCAGCGCCTGTACGTGCCCGAGCAAGGCAGGCTGATGGTAGACGGCATAGACATCAGCCTGATAGATGCCGCCCAGTTGCGCCGGCAAGTCGGCGTGGTCTTGCAAGAAAACCTTTTATTCAACCGCAGCGTGCGCGAAAACATCGCTATTACCGACCCCGCCGCACCCATTGAGGCTGTGGTGCGAGTAGCGCAACTGGCAGGCGCGCATGAATTTATCAGTGAATTGCCCCAAGGCTACGACACGTTAGTCGGCGAGCAGGGCGGCTCTTTAAGTGGCGGGCAGCGCCAGCGGGTAGCCATTGCCAGGGCACTGTTTACCAACCCACGCATCCTGATACTGGACGAAGCCACCAGCGCGCTGGACTATGAAAGCGAAGCCATCATCCAGCGCAACATGGTCAGTATTTGCAAAGGCCGCACGGTGTTCATCATTGCGCACCGCTTAAGCGCCGTGCGCCGCGCCAATCGCATCATCGTGATGGACAAAGGCCAGATTGTCGAAGCTGGCCCGCATGAGGCGCTGCTGCAAAAACCCGGCGGCTTGTACGCGCACCTGTGGCGTATGCAGGATGGTGGGCAGCCGGTAGATGTTAAAGATGCAGCAGAAGGCGGAGCACAGCCATGAGCAAAACAGTTGAAGCGAATCCGCCCACAAAACCCAGCCACCCAGTCATAGAACTGCTGACCAAATACAAAGCCATTTTTGCTGCCGCCTGGGCGCACCGGGCAGAACTCGCAGGCCCCACCCGCCTGGCCGATGAAGCCGCCTTTTTACCCGCAGCCCTTAGCCTGCAAGACACCCCCGTACACCCCGCTCCGCGCAGGTTGGCCTATGCACTCATGGCGCTGTTTGTCATTGCGGTGCTCTGGGCCATCTTTGGCAAGATCGATATCGTAGCCACCGCACCCGGCCGCATCATCGTTAGCGACCGCACCAAAGTCATTCAACCGTTAGAAGCCAGCGTGGTGCGCAAGGTGCTGGTCAAAGATGGTGACAAGGTCGTTGCCGGCCAGGTATTGGTTGAACTGGACCCAACCAACGCCAATGCAGACAAAGCCAGCGTGAGCGAGCAACTCAGCTCAGCCAACTCAGAGGTTATTCGTACCCAAGCGCTGATCAAGGCGCTGACTGTCAGCGCAACGCAGCCTGCCTTGCTCCCTCCCCTTCCGGGGGCCGGCTGGGATGGGGGCAAGCAAGAGGCCAATCGTCGCACTGCGCTTGCCCCCTCCCCTGCCCTACCGCAGCAGGGGAGGGAGTCAGAAAACAAAGCCCTGCATGCCCAGCTCCAGTCCGAATGGCAAGACATACGCGCCAAACTCGCCAAACTTGATGCAGAACAAGCCCGCCGCCAGGCAGAAATAGCCACCGTCAATGAAACCATCGCCAAACTAGAAGCCACCCTCCCCATGGCGCAAACCCGCGAGACCGACTTTAAAAAACTCGTCACTGAAGGCTTCATATCCAGCCACGCCACGCAAGATAAAACCCGTGAAAGGGTAGAACTCGAACGCGACCTGGCCACCCAGCGCGCCAGACTGATGGAGGCACAGTCAACCCTGAACGAAGCCGCCCAGACCAAAGCCGCCTACATCGCAGAAACCCGCCGCACCCTGAACGACCGCAACGCACAAGCCACCTCCAAAGCCCAGCAACTGACCCAAGACGAATCAAAAGCCAGCCAGCGCGAACGGCTCACGCAGCTAACAGCCCCGGTCGCAGGCACCATCCAGCAACTGGCCGTGCATTCAGTCGGTGGCGTCGTCACACCCGCCCAGCCATTGATGATTGTTGTGCCTGACTCGGTGCGAGTCACCGCAGAAATCAGCATCGCCAACCTCGACATCGGCTTTGTCAACGCAGGCCAGCAGGCCGAAGTAAAGCTGGAGACCTTTCCATATACCAAATACGGCACGGTTAAAGCGCGCGTAGACATGGTCACGGCTGATGCAGTGACAGACGAAAAGAAAGGCAGCTATTACCCAGCCACGCTAACGCTGGCCGTCAAAGACATGAACATCGACGGCAAACGCGTGCCCATCAGCCCGGGCATGAACATCACCGCAGAAATCAAAACCGGGCAAAGGCGCGTGATTGAGTATTTGCTGAGCCCGATTCAGCGGGCGGGTAGCGAGAGTTTCAAAGAACGTTAAAGGATGGGAAACACATGACAGCAAAATTAAAGACCCCAATGGCAGAGCTGCGGCTACTGGGCGCGCTAGATACTGGCGCTAGCAACAAACAAGTGGCCGCCGGTGAAGATGTTTTGATCTTGATCTGATCATGAAATATCATAACGAAAGACCTGACCCTAATTTCGTTAGGCGCTGATAGACCTGGTCGAGCTGTACCGTTATGAGGGCGAGACCTTGCAGGCCGTGGGCTTTGACGCTTTAAGCCAAATGCAAAACTGGATCAACG
>JAYURC010000136.1:0-2699 GCA_043756405.1 Polaromonas sp. | reverse complement strand
ATCGATTTTTTATTGCGCAGGGGTTTCTCTTTGCCTATTGGTCATTGGCTGTTCTGAAAAGGAAACCCCAGGTGGAATTAAATTCAAGATTTAGGCGTTGCGCCCGATCAGGCCACCAAAGAAAAAGTCTTGCTGTGCTGCGGTAATGTGGCTTCGGTA
Source organism: Polaromonas sp. (assembly GCA_043756405.1). Lineage (GTDB taxonomy): Bacteria > Pseudomonadota > Gammaproteobacteria > Burkholderiales > Burkholderiaceae_C > Polaromonas. Next base: position 2,540 of record JAYURC010000136.1, on the reverse strand, counting down.
TCGTCAGTCAACGACATGATGACGGTGTCCAGTCCAGAGCCAGAATCACAAATGCACATTGTGGTCAGCGGCGACAACCTGTCCAAAATCAGCACGCAGTACTACGGTACGCCGAACAAGTACCCGCAAATTTTTGAAGCCAACAAACCGATGTTGACGCACCCGGACAAAATTTACCCAGGACAGGTGCTGCGCATTCCCACAGAGGCATAAAGCCTGCGCCACCAACTGGCTGCGATGCACAAAATAACGACTGCAAACAGTCAGCGTCTATTTAATGTGGCCGCTACCCGCCGCATTGAACAGTTTGCCGCCAGCACGCTGCCGCATCACCTGCTGATGCAGCGCGCCGGGCTGGCCGTAGCCCGCCTTGCCATGGCCCTGGCGCCACATGCCCAATGTATTTGGGTGGCTTGTGGACCCGGTAACAACGGTGGCGCTGGTTTTGAGGCAGCCATGCATCTGCAGCAGTGGGGCAAGCAGGTGGCAGTGACATCGATTGCTGCGGGCAAAAACGGCGTGCCGCCTGATGCCGAAGCTGCCCGCCAACGAGCTCTGACTGTCGGCGTTAGTTTTGTGACCGAACCACCGCAAAAGTTTGACCTTTGCATTGATGCGCTGTTGGGAATAGGCGCGGTTCTTGACCCTGCCCGTGAAGGCACATCGCGCATGCTGCAGTGGCTCGATTTGATGCACAGCAGCCGCGCCCCTACCTTGGCGGTAGACGTGCCTAGCGGACTGAACGCTGACACAGGTGCTACAAATGCTATTAATTCAGGAGCTACTAGCGCACGTCATCGTTGCGCTAAAGCCCGATTTACGTTGTCTTTATTGACCCTTAAACCCGGTTTATTCACTTCTGATGGCCGCGACTTTGCTGGCGAGGTCTGGTTTGATGATTTGGGCGTCGGCGTGCCAAACACCGACTCGCCGAATACAGAGCTGCCAAGCGCATGGCTCATGGGTGCTGACAGCTGCAACCCCCTAAAACGACTGAACAGCTCGCACAAAGGCAGTTTTGGCGACGTTGCCGTCGTCGGCGGAGAATCCACAGCCAGTAGCCACATGGCAGGCGCAGCATTGCTGGCCGCCAGTGCCGCATTGCATGCAGGCGCTGGGCGGGTGTTTGTGGCTTTGCTTAACGACAACAGCTTGGCTGTTAACACCAGCCAGCCAGAGCTGATGTTCCGCAGTTTCGATGCGTTGGACATGAGCACCCAAATCATCGTTTGCGGCTGCGGAGGCGGACAAGCCATTCAAGCGGTTTTGCCCAAGGTGCTGTCTGGTGCGGCTCGATTGGTGCTGGACGCTGATGCCCTGAATGCCGTCGCCGATGACTCCCGGCTCCAAAGCCAGCTCAAGGCGCGCGCTGCCCTAGGCTACGTGACTGTGCTCACACCGCATCCGCTGGAGGCAGCACGCTTGTTGAACTGCTCGACAGCCGAGGTTCAGTCAGACCGCCTGCAGGCCGCAGCGCATCTGGCCGAGCTGTACCAGGCCGTCGTGGTTTTAAAAGGCTCGGGCACCGTGATTGCAGCGCCGGGGCAGAAAAGTCACATCAATGCCAGCGGCAACCCCTTGCTGGCAACTGCTGGTACCGGCGATGTGCTGGCGGGCATGATTGGGGCGGCACTGGCTGGCGGGCAGCAAGCTTTTAATGCCGCATGCAGCGCGGTATTTACCCACGGCCGACTTGCAGATGACTGGCAGGCAATACACCCGGGTATGCCGCTCACGGCCTCAAAACTCGCAGCGTTGATTTAGGCTAGCACCATCAAGCCAATCTGAATGGCAATGATCAAAACAATGGCAGACAGATCAATGCCGCCGACCGATGGAATCACTCGCCGCAGTGGCGCAAGCAGAGGTTCCGTTAACCGACCCAGCAACGCATAAGCGGGTGAGGCAGGTTGTACCCACGACAAAATGGCAAAGCCAATGACCAGAATCATCATGGTTTGCAGCGCCACACGCAGCAGCATTTTGAGTGCAAAAACCAACATAGAAATGAGCATGACGGGATCAAGAGAGGCCCAACCCATGTCGCCCAGGATCACTGTAAATAGCAGCACCCACACCAGTCCGTAGGTCAGCGCAAAGATCAACGCTGCCAACAAACTCGCCCAGTCAATTTTTGATTGCGCCACTGCTTTTGGCAGCGCCAACCGGATGGGTTTGACCAGCCAGTCGGTCACTGCCATGACAAACACCCCAGGTTGACCGCGCATATTGACGCGCGTCCAGTTCATCCAGGCGCGCAGCAGTGCAGCCGCTATCAGCACGAAAAAAAAGGTTTCCAGCAGGAAGGATAAAACGCGAATCAGCATGAATTGTCCACTCTATCAGCGGCGCGGTTTTTTGCTTTGCTTGCGCCCAGCCTTGGCTGTGCTTTTGCCAGCGGCTTTTTTCACAGATGCCTTCAGCGCCTGTATCGGCGACGGCAGCAAACCACCCGAGCCGCGCTCGGTACGGCTTGACGACGAAGCGGATCCCCGGGCTGGCCGACTTGGCGCAGCGCCCGACCGCCGATTACCCTTGCC
>JAYURC010000135.1:0-16484 GCA_043756405.1 Polaromonas sp. | reverse complement strand
CATCAAAGACCGGCATGACCGGGATTTCATCGTGCAGCCCACCAGTGAAGAGGTTGCCACCGATGTGATGCGACAGGACATCAAAAGCTACAAACAGCTGCCCAAGAACATTTATCAGATTCAAACCAAATTCAGGGATGAACGCCGCCCTCGCTTTGGCCTGATGCGTGGGCGCGAGTTCATCATGAAAGACGCTTACAGCTTTGACCGCGACGAAGCGGCGGCCAAAGTCAGCTACCAGAACATGGCGGCGGCCTATCGCAAGATTTTTGACCGGTTTGGCTTGAGCTACCGCGCCGTCGCCGCTGACAGCGGCGCAATTGGCGGCGATTTGAGTGAAGAGTTTCAGGTGATAGCTGCCACGGGTGAAGACGCCATCGTGTACTGCCCGACGAGTGACTATGCGGCGAATATGGAAAAAGCGGAAGCGCTGGTACCACAGGGCGTGCGCAAAGCAGCAACGCAAGCAATGACGAATACCGCCACGCCAGGCAAGTCAACCTGCGCCGATGTGGCGGAGTTGCTGGGCATATCACTGGCATCCACTGTCAAATCTTTGGTGCTGGCCACCGACACATTGAACGACAAAAACGAAATAGCAAAAACCCAAGTCTGGCTGTTGCTACTGCGTGGCGACCACGACATGAATGAAGTCAAGGTCGGCAAAATTGAAGGTCTGGCAGGTTTCAGGTTTGCCACTGTGCCCGAGATTGAAGACCATTTTGGCTGCAAACCCGGCTATCTTGGGCCGCTCAATTTGCTAAAGCCTGTCAAGCTGGCGGTGGACCGTGAAGTCGCCGTGATGGCAGACTGGGTCTGCGGCGCGAATGAGCCAGACTTTCACGTCACGGGTGTCAACTGGGGCCGCGACTTGCCAGAACCGACGCTCATTGCCGACTTGCGCAACGTGGTTGATGGCGACGCCTCGCCCGACGGCAAAGGCGTACTTGCCATCGAACGCGGTATTGAAGTGGGCCACGTCTTTTACCTCGGCACCAAGTACAGCAAAGCCATGAACGCTACCTTTCTGGGCGACAACGGCAAGCCGCAATTTCTGGAAATGGGTTGCTACGGCATCGGCATCACACGCTTGCCCGCTGCTGCGATTGAGCAAAACCACGACGCCAAAGGCATCATCTGGCCAGATGCGATTGCGCCATTTACGGTGGTGCTGTGCCCTATCAGCCCAGACCGTTTTGCAGATGTCAAACTCGCCGCCGACACGCTTTACGCCGAGCTGATCGCTGCGGGTGTGGACGTGATTCTGGATGATCGCAACGAACGCCCCGGTGCGATGTTTGCCGACTGGGAGCTGATTGGCGTGCCGCACCGCGTAACAATTGGCGACAGGGGTTTAAAAGAAGGCTATGTGGAATACCAGCACCGGCGTGATGCGGAATCCACCAAAGTAGATACTGCCGCTGCGATGACATTCATCAAAGACAAACTGGGGTTGTGACACAGTGAACGAGTGCTTTTTTAGCAGAAGAAAAGCCTTGCAGGCCAGTATTATCGGTTGCAGTCAGCTATTATTTTCAGAGCAGGTAATTGCTGGTGGGCAGCTTGAAGAGCCGCTGATTGACTCGGTACGCACCGCCTTGAGCTCAGCCATTGCCAACCAGGCACCACCTATCCCCGAGTTCAAAGACACCGAGGCAAAGCTGCAGCACCTGCGTTGGCTGGCCGCCATGAGCGACCGCCTGCTGACCAAAAAAGCCGAGCTGCAGATTCGCAAAGAGTTTCTGCAAACCGTCTGGTACGAAAGCCGACGCGCCGGGGTGGACACGGCTTTGGTGCTGGGCCTGATTCAGGTCGAAAGCAACTTCAGAAAATTTGCCGTCAGTGTTGTTGGCGCTCGTGGCTACATGCAGGTCATGCCGTTTTGGACCCGCGTGATTGGCGATGGCGACGCCAGCAAACTTTTTCACATGCAAACCAACTTGCGTTTTGGCTGCGTGATTTTGCGGCACTACCTGGACCGCGAAAAAGGTGATTTGTTCATGGGCTTGGGCCGTTACAACGGCTCGCGCGGTAAAGCGCCTTACCCGGATGCCGTGCTGGGTGCCAGAAAACGGTGGGAATTCTCCGGTTGATACGGCGCCAGTTGCTTTAGGAATCGATGCAAAAAATAAGGGGTTCGGGTGTGACCGTGAAAGCATCAGCCCAGCCCCAAGCCCGTTGCGTCGGCCGTGAAACCACCAGCCGCCTCCATATTCAGCTCCATATTCAGCTCCATATCAGCCCCCGTAGCCGTCCCAACGCCGCAGTCGGCACCCGCCAGCGCAGCACCTTAAACGACTAGCGCTTCAGGCCATCAACGCCACATTGCCGCCCGCCGCCGTGGTGTTAACTGTCACGGTTTGCTCAGAGCAAAAACGGTGCAAATAATGCGGCCCGCCCGCTTTGGGGCCTGTACCGCTCAAGCCCTCACCACCAAACGGCTGCACGCCCACCATGGCTCCCGTTATGGCGCGGTTGATGTACACGTTGCCCACATGCGCGCGCGCGGCCAGCTGCTGGGCGCGTGAATCGATGCGGGTTTGAATGCCCAGCGTCAACCCGTAACCGAGTGCGTTGATCTGATCAATTAACAACGACGGGGGCGCCGCCCCAGCGCACGATGTGCAGCACCGGGCCAAAGATTTCTGTTTTTACATCGCTGATGCTGACCACTTCAAACGCGTGGGGCATCACAACATTCATCGCTACGGTATCAGGAGCTGTTTGCGCACGTATTTGTTGGGCTACAACTGTTTTTGATGTGTTTTTTAGCTTTTCTATGTGCTTTTGAATACCTTCAAACGCTTCAGCATTAATCACCGGCCCGACGTCAGTTGCCAGCAGTGCCGCGTCTCCCGCGACAAGCTCAAGCGCAGCGCCTTGCACCATCTCGATCACCTTGTCGGCAATGCTTTCATGCACACACAGCAGCCGCAGCGCCGAGCAGCGCTGGCCTGCTGTGCGAAAGGCGCTGTTGACCACCGCATCCACCACCTGTTCAGGCAGCGCACTGGAGTCAACCAGCATGGCGTTGATGCCGCCAGTCTCGGCAATCAGCGGCGTTATCGCCCCGTCTTTGGCGGCCAATGCACGGTTGATGATTTTGGCCACCTGGGTGGAGCCGGTAAACACCACGCCCGCCGCACCGGGTGCCGCCACCAGCGCAGCGCCCACGGTGTCGCCGGGGCCGTGGGCCAACTGTAAAGCGCCCTCGGGCACTCCTGCCGCGTGTAGCAACTTCACGGCTTCAAAAGCCACACCGGGCGTTTGTTCAGCTGGCTTGGCAACCACTGCGTTACCAGTGCTGAGCGCCGCCGCTACTTGCCCCACAAAAATTGCCAGCGGAAAGTTCCACGGGCTGATGCAGACCCACACGCCGCGCCCACGCAGCCGCAGCTCGTTGGTTTCGCCCGTCAGCCCTGGCATGGCGATGGGAGCCATGATGCGCTCGGCCTGGTCGGCGTAGTGGCGCAAAAAGTCCAGCGCCTCGCGCACTTCAGCGACCGCAGCGCCCCAGGTTTTAAACGCCTCTTTGGCCAGTAGCGCGCCAAACTTGGGTAATTGCGCCTGCAGTTCGTCAGCGGCACGGCGCAGGATGACGGCTCTTTCAGCCACAGCTATTACGCTCCATTTTTGATAGCTGGTTGCGCTTGTATTAATTAGGCTAGAGGTCAATTTCTCGCCCCAACCCTCTCCCCGCAGGGGCGAGGGCTGCCCGATTTTCGAGGCCATCTGAATAATTGCCGCAATCGCCCCCCGCGTTATGCCCGGCTGACTGCGGGTACACCGCATCGGGTGCGCCAAGCTTGACCAGACGGCACATCAGGCGCAGCTTGTATTGGCGGCCAAAGGCGATGACGTGCTTGACCAACTCAAGCGCCAGCTATTTCGACGAAACAGAGCGCATCGTCCAGCACCTGCACACGGTGGGCATTAAAAAATTGCGGCGCTTTACCAAAACGACTCGTACGGCAAAGCCGGGCTGGAGGGTGTGACCCGCGCACTGGCCAAGCGTGATTTAAAACCAGTCGCAGCAGTCACCGTCGAACGCAACAGCGTGGACGTGTCAGCGGCACTGGCCGATATTTTAAAAACCAGCCGTGAAGCGGCGGTGCAGATCAGCGCCTAGAAGTCATGCGCAGCGCTGATCAAGCAGTCGCGTGCCAAGTCTTATGCCGGACAGTTTTTTAATGTCAGTTTTGTCGGCTCCAAGACGTTAGCCGATGAGTTGGGCGAAGCCAGCAGCGCCGGTGTGAGTATTTCGCAAGTCGTGCCTTTCCCGTACACGCCGTCGTCTGCAGTGGTGCGCGAGTATCAGGAACGCATGACGCAAGCCGGCGTCAAGGATTTCGATTTTTCAAGCATGGAAGGCTTTTTGGCGGCCAAGGTCTTGACTGAAGGGCTGCGCCGGTCAGGCAAAAACCTGAGCCGTGAGGGCCGGGTCACTGCACTGAAGTCATTGCGCGACTATAACCTGGGCATCCTTACCGTCAACTACAGCGCCAAAAGCCATGAAGGGTCACGCTACACCGACTTGACCACGATTGGCCGTGGCGGGAAAATCATTCGGTAAGAGGATTGCGCAAGAGACGCCAAACAAATGGCGGAGATAGCCTTATAACCAATAAATTTGGGCGCAAGCAGCTACAAATTATGTAGCGCTTACAGGATCATCTGACGTGCTAGAAGTTTGCCATCCGTTCTTGCGCAAACCAGTCCAGCACTGGCACCGTACCGGGCAAAACAGGAGCAACTGTTACGGGCAGGTTTTGCCAGGCAAACGACTGGCCTTCACGCATATGCAGCTCACCTGCCCAGGCCAATACTTTGCAGAAGTTGAGCTGTACCAGGGCATGGGGGTAGTCGACAAGTTCCACCTTCCACGGGATGACCGGGCCAATAGTGATGCCGATTTCCTCTAGCAGCTCACGCCGCAGGGCTTGTTCTACTGTTTCACCGGCTTCAAGCTTGCCGCCCGGGAACTCCCAATAGCCTTCGTACACCTTGCCCGGTGGGCGGCTGGTCAAGAGAAAGTCACCATTGGGTTTGATCAACACACCAACCGCGACATCGACAGTTTTACGGTCAGCGCCGCCTTCACGCGGTCGGTTGCCGTCGGCCACCAAAACCATTAAACCGAATGCTTTCCGGCGTAATCTCGGGCGAACTGGTAAGCCACTCGTCCGCTTCTTGAGCCGCGCTCCAAAGCCCAAACGAGAGATGCTGGGCGTGCCGCTTCAATAGCCGTTTTGTCCACCCCAAATGACGACAACCACTGCGCAACGATGGTCAGGTATTCGTCCTGGCTGAAGGGGTAAAAGCTGACCCACAGGCCAAAGCGTTCTGACAGCGAGATTTTTTCTTCAACCACTTCACCGGGGTGAATTTCACCATCGTCTGTGCGGGTGTAGGTCAGGTTTTCTGTCATGTACTCGGGCAGCAAATGGCGGCGGTTGCTGGTGGCGTAGATCAGTACATTGGGTGTTGCAGCTGCAACCGAACCATCCAGAATTGACTTGAGCGCCTTGTAGCCAGGCTCGCCCTCTTCAAAGCTCAGGTCGTCGCAAAAAATAATGAATTTTTCAGGCAAGTCACTGACCACGTCCACAATGTCGGGCAAGTCAGTCAGGTCGGCTTTGTCAACTTCAATCAACCGCAAACCGCGGGCTGAATACTCGTTCAAACAGGCTTTGATGAGAGACGATTTGCCGGTGCCGCGTGCGCCCGTCAGCAGCACATTGTTGGCAGGCTTGCCGTTGACGAACTGCTCGGTATTGCGCTGGATTTTCTCTTTCTGATCGTCAATTTCTTTCAAATCAGTCAGTGCCATATGGCCAATGTGCCTGACTGGCTGCAGGCTGCCATGACCCGAGCTGCGCTGGCGGTAGCGAAAGGCAATCGATGCCGACCAGTCGGGGGCAGTTAGCGGTTGCGGTAACACTGATTCGATACGTGCGATCAGTTGCTCTGCGCGGTCTATCAATCGTTCAAACTTTTCATTCATGACCGGGTCTTTTCAAATGCCAGCACGGATCCGGCTTTGCCGGGCTGTAGATGGCGCCCCCCTGAGGGGGAGACGCCGAAGGCGTATCGGGGGGAGTCAATTTAACTTCGGTAGTCCGCGTTAATTTTCACGTAGTCATAAGACAGATCGCATGTCCAGACCGTGTCTTTGGCATCGCCCCGGCCCAACAATACGCGCACGGTGATTTCGCTTTGCTTCATCACGCGCTGGCCATCCACTTCGACATAGTCCACGTGCCGCCCACCGTTTTTAGCGACCAACACATCGTCCAGATACAAGTCAATCCTGGTTTGATCCAGGTCGTCGATGCCTGCGTAACCGACCGCAGCCAAAATTCGGCCCAGGTTCGGGTCACTGGCGAAAAACGCCGTTTTAACCAGTGGTGAATGGGCGATGGCATAGGCCACCTTGCGGCATTCCTCACCGGTCTTGCCGCCCTCAACGTCGATGGTGATGAACTTGGTGGCACCTTCGCCGTCACGCACGATGGCTTGTGCCAGTTGTTTGGCAATGCCCATCATGGCGGCGCGTAATGCCTGGCCGTCAACGCTGTCCAACGACGTGAGGGGCGTGTGCTGCGCTTGGTTGCTGGCAATCACCACAAACGAGTCATTGGTCGACGTGTCGCCATCAACAGTGACGCGATTGAACGACCCCTCAGCCAGCTCATGCGCCAATTGCCCCATGATGCTTTGCGATACGCAAGCATCGGTGGCCATGAAACCCAACATGGTCGCCATGTTGGGGCGAATCATGCCCGCGCCCTTGCTGATGCCGCTGATAGTGACGGGCATGCCGCCGATGCTGATGCGGGTCGAAAACGCTTTGGCCACGGTGTCCGTGGTCATGATGGCTTGAGCCGCGTTGCCCCAGTTGTCTGCCTTGGCATTGGCAATGGCTGCGGGCAACCCGGCCTCAATCCGTTCGTAAGGCAACGGCTCCATGATGACGCCGGTTGAAAAAGGCAAAATTTGCTCAGGCGACACATTCAGCTCGCGTGCCAATGCAATACACGTGGCTTGGGCACGTGTCAGGCCGTCTGCGCCGGTACCCGCGTTGGCGTTGCCCGTGTTGATGACCATGGCTCGAATGCCCAAACTTTGGCCACCGTTTTTGCTCAGGTGTTCGCGACATATCTGCACCGGCGCTGCACAAAATCTGTTTTGCGTGAAGACCGCGCCGACCGAGGCGCCGTCGTCGAGCAGCAACACGGCCAGGTCTTTGCGATTGGCTTTGCGTATGCCTGCCTCGGTAATGCCCCAGCGCACACCCGGCACAGGGAACAGTTCAGCGGCAGGTGTGGCGATCAGGTTGACGGGCATGGCGTCTCTTCCAAAAAATATTTAGAGAAATCAGTTCAGCTTGCCGTGGCACTGTTTGAATTTTTTACCCGAGCCGCAAGGGCATGGGTCATTGCGACCTGTGCGCTGCATCTGTTCGGCCGTCAGGGGTGTCAAACCGCTTTGGGCATCATCATCAAACCGAACCTCGACGTCACCGGTTTCAGTAGGCGCGGTGTAAGTCACGTTGGTAATGCTTTCGCCCCGGGCTTCGATCGCTTCTGCCGCCTGATTCAACTCTTCGCCAGATTGAACTCTGACCGTCATGAGCGTCTTGGTCACCTCATTTTTAACGCTGTCGAGCAGCTGTCCAAACAGCTCAAATGCTTCGCGCTTGTACTCTTGTTTGGGTTGCTTTTGGGCGTAGCCACGCAAGTGAATGCCCTGGCGCAAGTAGTCGAGCGAGCTTAAATGCTCGCGCCAATGCGTGTCGATGCTTTGCAGCAGCACCATGCGCTCAAACTGCACAAAGTTTTCTTCGCCAATTTGCGCGAGCTTGTCGGCGAACACGGCATTCGCAGCGGCAGTGACCTTTGCCAAAATGTCTTCGTCGGTCATCGCGGCTGCGCCTTCGATGTCCTTGGCCAATGGCAAGTCAATGTTCCATTCGTCGCGGAGCACTTTCTCCAGCCCGGCAATGTCCCACTGCTCTTCAACGCTTTCAAGCGGCACATACTGGCGCGTCAGGTCGGTAAAGCAGCCTTCACGCAACGATGCAATCTGGCCCGTCAGGCTGGCCGCATCCATGATGTCATTACGCTGCTGGTAAATAACCTTGCGCTGGTCGTTGGCCACGTCATCGTATTCAAGCAATTGCTTGCGGGTGTCAAAGTTGCGCGACTCGACCTTGCGCTGTGCAGACTCAATGCTGCGTGACACGATGCCTGCCTCGATCGCTTCGCCGTCGGGCATCTTGAGCCGGTCCATGATGGACTTGACGCGATCACCCGCAAAAATGCGCATCAGCGGGTCGTCCAGGCTCAGGTAAAAGCGTGACGAGCCGTTGTCGCCCTGACGGCCAGAGCGGCCACGCAGCTGGTTGTCAATTCGGCGGGACTCATGGCGCTCAGTTGCAATGATGCGCAAACCACCCAGCGCTTTAACCTGCTCGTGTTCCTTGGCCCATTCGGCACGCAAACGAGCCGCTTCTTTTTCTCGTCCGGCTGCGTCGATGGACTCATCAGTCTGCAGTGCCTCAATCAGCTTTTCAACATTACCGCCCAGCACAATGTCTGTGCCCCGGCCTGCCATGTTGGTGGCAATTGTGATCATGCCGGGCTTGCCTGCCTGAGCCACAATGTCGGCCTCACGCGCATGCTGCTTGGCGTTCAGCACCTGGTGCGGCAGGTTTTCCTTGACCAACAACGCATCAATGATCTCGGAGTTCTCAATCGACGTAGTGCCCACCAATACGGGCTGGCCGCGCTCATGACATTCGCGGATATCCTTGATGGCAGCCTCGTATTTTTCACGCGTGGTCTTGTAAACGCGGTCAAGCTGATCTTCACGCTTGCTGATGCGGTTTGGTGGAATGATCGTGGTCTCTAGGCCGTAGATTTCAGAAAACTCAAACGCCTCGGTATCGGCGGTACCCGTCATGCCCGCCAGCTTGTTGTACAGGCGGAAATAGTTCTGAAACGTGATGGATGCCAGTGTCTGGTTTTCAGCCTGGATCTGTACGCCTTCTTTGGCCTCGACTGCCTGGTGCAAGCCATCGCTCCATCGGCGGCCCGACATCAGTCGACCGGTGAATTCATCGACGATCACAATCTCTTTGCCACCGCTCTCACTGTCTTGCACCACATAGTGCTGGTCGCGGTGGTAGAGATGGTTGCCGCGCAATGCGGCATACAAGTGGTGCACCAAAGTGATGTTGGCCGGGTCATACAGGGTTGAGCCTTCAGGAATCAAACCCAGATCAGACAAGATACGCTCGGCGTTTTCATGGCCCTGCTCTGTCAAAAACACCTGGTGAGTCTTTTCGTCGAGCGTGAAGTCGCCCGGCTTTGTCACGCCCTCGCCGGTACGCGGGTCAGCTTCGCCTTCCTGCTTGGTCAGTTCAGGCACAACTTTGTTCATGGCAACGTACATCGCCGTGTGGTCTTCAGCCTGGCCACTGATGATGAGCGGCGTGCGCGCTTCGTCAATCAGGATCGAATCTACCTCGTCAACGATGGCAAAGTTCAGGCCGCGCTGCACGCGATCAGAGACCTCATAAACCATGTTGTCGCGCAGGTAGTCAAAGCCGTATTCGTTGTTGGTACCGTAGGTGATGTCGCAGCGGTAAGCCGCCTGCTTTTCTTCACGCGACAAGGTGGGCAGATTGATACCGACGGACATACCCAAAAACTCATACAACTTGCCCATCCAGCGCGCATCGCGCGCGGCCAGGTAATCGTTGACAGTCACCACGTGTACGCCCTTGCCCGTCAGGGCATTCAGGTACACCGGCAGGGTAGACGTTAGCGTTTTGCCTTCGCCCGTGCCCATCTCTGAAATTTTACCGTTGTGTAGCGACATGCCGCCCAGCAACTGCACGTCAAAGTGGCGCATTTTCATGGCGCGCTTGCTACCCTCACGCACCACGGCAAAGGCTTCTGGCAGTATCACGTCCAGTGTTTCACCAGCTGTGATTCGGGTTTTAAATTCTTCGGTTTTGGCGCGCAGCGCTGCATCGTCCAGCTTTTCGTACTGCGGCTCCAGCACATTGATTTGCGCGATGGTTTTGCGATAAGTTTTGATCAGCCTGTCGTTGCGACTGCCGAAGATTTTGGTCAGAAAAGTAGTGGCCATACGTGCGCAGCCTGTGCAGCAAATCTCTTAAGTTGCTGCAAAAGGCCTGAGTCCCTTAAAAAATACTGTTTAAGCTGAGGGCGCACCAGTCAAGATCAACTGTGCGTAAACCCCTGATTTTACCTGCGACAGCTGGCTTATTTTGGCCGCTGTAACTGGCCAGTCGTCACGGGCAAGTTTTGCCCTGCCATCAGGAATTTTTGCGGGTCTTGAAACACACCTTGAACCAGCACCTCAAAGTGCAGGTGCGAACCTGTAGAGCGGCCCGTAGAGCCGACTTCGGCGATTTTCTGTCCGCGTTTAATCAAGTCACCTTTTTTGACCAACACCTTGGAAGCGTGACCGTAACGGGTGATCAGGTCGTTGCCGTGGTCAATTTCAACCATGTGGCCGTAAGCTGGGTGGTATTCCTGAACCACCACCACGCCACCAGCTGCCGCCAGAATCGGCGTCCCGGTACTGGCAGGAAAGTCAAGACCCGTATGCATGGCTGACTGGCCATTAACAGGGTCGATGCGCCAGCCAAATGGGGAGCCCAGTATGCCGCCCACAACAGGTTGTTGCGTTGGCACCATTAATTTTTTGATTTTCAAGTCAAACAGACGCGACTCCATCAACGTCATGACGTCGACACGCTGATCGGTGATCTTGTCGAGGTCGGCCAACGTGGCCTGAAGTTCGTCCATCGTTAACGACCGGCTTCCTACCAAAGCACCTCCGCTGCCCATCGTTGACTTAATTTCGGCAGGGTTAACGCCTGCCAAGCCGGAAACGCGTTGCCCCAAGGCTTCAAGTTGCAGCATTTTGGCTTGCATTTCGCCCAGCCGCTTGGCCATCACGTCGAGGTTTTCGCGCATAAAGCGGTCACGCTGCTCAAACTCATCTTTGACGACCAGTTTGACGAGTGAGCCAATGATTGGCCAGCCTTCGCGCGCGCCCTTTAAAAATACCCAGTGGTACATGCCAGCAGCCACCATCATCAAAGCCAGCGCAGCTACTAATCCTGCTACTACCAACCGGGGACCGCTTAGGTAAATGGCCCGGCTGTTAGCCAGCCAGGCATCCGTGATAATCAAATGCATTTATCGTCCTTATTCAACGCGCTGTGAACCACAACTATCGTCCGCTCACAGCAGCCCCAACCCAGCCCGCCATACCGATAGCACGCGCTATTGATAACTCGCCCACGTTGGGCGCGCTGGCAGCGCAGGTGAAAGAATCCGCCAACCGTCTGAAAACTATCCAGTTGTTGATACCTGAAGCGCTCCGCGCATCGGTTCAAGCCGGACCTATTGATGGCGATACGTGGTGTTTACTGGTGACTTCAAACGCTGCAGCAGCCAAGTTGCGGCAACTAACGCCATTAATCCTGTCAAGTTTTATTGGCAAGGATGTCAAGATTACCTCAATTCGGCTAAAAATCCTAATAGCGCGAAAGCGTTAATCCGAAGACTATTTGCAAAGCGAGTGAGGATAGATATAAAGAGGGGTGGTGCCGATTATCGGAATCGAACTGATGACCTACCGCTTACAAGGCGGTTGCTCTACCAACTGAGCTAAATCGGCACAGGACTTATTTTACTCGAAGTATTTAATGGAAAATCTTGCTTGATTCGCTTACTTACTTGACCCGCTTGCTTACTTCACCCGCTTGAGCGACGGCCGCGGACCCTGAGGCTTGGGCGGTGGCGGGAATTCCTGGTCATCAGCAGGTACCAGCTGTACCACTTTGCTGTCGGCCACAACGGACGATGCACCGACCACAGCCAGCGACGCTGCAGTACTGGCCGGGGCACTGTCGGTCTGCGCCGAAGCCTCCATCGGGAAAGTCATGCCCTGGCCATTCTCACGAGCGTAAATTGCAATCACCCGTTCCATGGGCACCATGATGTCGCGTGAACTACCGGCAAATCTGGCTTTGAACTCGATGAAATCATTGCTCAACTTGAGCGACGAAGTCGCATCCAGGCTGATGTTCAAAACTATCTCATTGTTCTTCACATATTCACGCGGCACTTGCACTGATCCGTCGACTGACACAGCAACATAGGGTGTCAGACCATTGTCGTTGCACCACTCGTACAGCGCCCGTACCAGGTACGGGCGAGTCGAAGTGGTGTCGGGCGTATTCATGAATGAAGACACGTTCAGAACTTATTTGCGCATCACTTTTTCTGAAGGTGTAAGCGCTTCAATATAGGCTGGGCGCGAAAAAATACGCTCAGCATATTTCAACAACGGCGCCGCATTTTTAGACAGATCGATCCCGTAATAGTCCAGACGCCACAACAGCGGCGCGATTGCGACGTCAAGCATCGAAAAATTATCACCGAGCATGAATTTATTTTTAAGAAACACAGGCGCTAGCTGGGTCAAGCGATCCTTGATGTGTGAGCGGGCTTTTTCAAGAGCCTTGTCATTGCCTTTTGCCGCGCGTGATTCCAGCGTGCTGACATGTACAAACAGCTCTTTTTCAAAATTCAGCAAAAATAGGCGCACACGGGCACGGTCTACCGGGTCACCAGGCATAAGCTGTGGATGCGGGAAGCGCTCGTCAATGTATTCGTTGATGATGTTCGACTCATACAAAATCAGGTCTCGCTCTACCAGGATGGGCACTTGACCGTACGGATTCATGACATTGATGTCTTCAGGCTTGTTGTACAGGTCCACATCGCGGATTTCAAAATCCATGCCTTTTTCAAACAGCACAAAACGGCAGCGGTGTGAGTACGGGCAGGTTGTGCCTGAATAAAGGACCATCATGATTCGGAACTCCTAAATGCAAAGGAGTGGACACATGACACGCGACCACTCCAGAAGATGCCAGAACCTTGAGTTCTGGCGAGAAAACTTAACGGACGTCTTTCCAGTAAGCCGCGTTCAGGCGCCAGGCGACGAAAGTAAATATCAGCAAAAACAGCAACACCCAAACGCCAATTTGAATGCGATTGTTTTGAGCCGGCTCACCCATCCATTGCAGGTAACCAACCAGATCGCCCATGGCTTGGTCAAACTGCAGCGGCGTCATGGTCCCAGGAGTCACTTGTTCCCAACCCGTAAAGACAGACACCTTTTGGCCATGACTGGTGGCTTGCGTGAACACTGGCTTGCGCTCACCCTGCATTTCCCACAACACATGCGGCATGCCCACATTGGGATATGCCAAATTATTCCAGCCGGTAGCCTTGGTGTCGTCCCGATAATAAGTACGCAGGTAGGTGTAAAGATAATCTGGCCCGGAACCTTTACCGAAGTCGGCACGTGAACGAGCAATGAGCGTCAGGTCGGGGGGTACACCACCAAACCAGTCTTTTGCATTCTTCGGATCCATTGCAATTTTCATCGTCTCGCCGACTTTGTCGGTGGTAAACAGCAAGTTGTCCTTGATCTGCTGCTCAGTCAACCCGATGTCTTTGAGACGGTTAAACCGCATGAAAGCTGCTGAATGGCAATTCAGGCAACTGTTGACGAAAATCTTGGCCCCGTTTTGCAGGGCGGCCATATCGTTGGTTTTATTGGGTGCCTTGTCCCAAGCTATGCCATCGCCTGCAGCCTGAGCAGAAAAGACCAGAACAGTGGACAGGAACAAACCCGATAGTAATTTTTTCATAGCAGGTCTTAGTCTTAGTGTGCAGCGAAAACAACACGGTCAGGCACTTGTTTGAACTCTCCCAGGCGGCTCCACCAGGGCATCAAAACGAAGAAACCGAAATAGCCGAGCGTGAACGACTGAGATACACGCTCAGCAATATCTTGCCCAGCAACCACGCCCCACACGCCTGGGGGCTGGATACCCAAATAACCCAATACGAAGAACATAAATATGAATGCGCCGTACAGGTACTTGTTCCATGATGGGCGATAGCGGATGGACTTCACTTCACTGTGATCAAGCCAAGGCAATGCGAACAGGATCATGACTGAAGCGCCCATCACGACCACACCCCAAAACTTAGCATCAATCAGCCACATGGCAGCAACCACAGCCGCAGCGCCACCAGCAATGACAACCTTGAAGAGGGCAGGCATTTTGACCTGGGTGACCATAATGGCTGCGCCGGCTACCGTACAGGCCATCAGGACGTACATGAACTCGCTGGTGATAGCACGCAGCATAGAATAGTAAGGGGTGAAATACCAGACCGGCGCGATGTGAGCTGGTGTCTTCAAAGGATCAGCAGGAATAAAGTTGTTAAATTCCAGAAAGTAGCCGCCAAACTCTGGCGCCAAGAAGATAACTGCGCTGAACACCATCAGAAACACGCTCACTGCGAAAATGTCATGCACCGTGTAGTAAGGGTGAAACGGAATACCGTCAAGTGGATGGCCTTTGGCGTCTTTGGGCGCGTTTGGTCCCTTGATTTCGACGCCATCGGGGTTGTTTGAACCGACTTCATGGAGTGCAATGATGTGTGCCGCGACCAGGCCGAGAAGCACCAGCGGCACAGCAATCACGTGAAATGCAAAGAACCTGTTCAGTGTGGCATCGCCGACCACGAAGTCACCACGGA
This sequence comes from Polaromonas sp., assembly GCA_043756405.1. Lineage (GTDB taxonomy): Bacteria > Pseudomonadota > Gammaproteobacteria > Burkholderiales > Burkholderiaceae_C > Polaromonas. The sequence goes on along the minus strand of JAYURC010000135.1, from coordinate 1,812 downwards.
TCAGCAGCGCCAGGTCTGGACCAATGAAAGGAATAGCTGCAAATAAATTCACAATGACTTGAGCGCCCCAGTAGCTCATCTGACCCCAAGGCAGCAAATAACCCATGAATGCCTCGGCCATCAAACACAAAAAGATAGCGCAGCCGAACACCCAAATCAACTCACGGGGCTTGCGGTAACTACCGTAAATGAGACCCCTGAACATGTGCAAATAAACCACGACAAAAAATGCAGAAGCACCAGTGGAGTGCATGTAACGCACCAGCCAGCCCCAAGGCACATCACGCATGATGTATTCCACCGAAGCAAACGCCAAGGCAGCGTCTGGTTTGTAGTGCATGGTCAAAAAGATGCCGGTCACAATTTGAATGACCAAAACCAGCATCGAAAGCGCACCAAATACGTACCAGATATTGAAGTTTTTTGGTGCGTAATACTCTCCAAGGTGCTCGTTATAGAGCTTGCTGGCAGGAAAACGATTGTCAAGCCAGTTCAAGGCTTTGGCACCCATCGGTGCATCGGGAGAGATTTCTTTAAATTCGGCAGCCATAAGGTGTCCTGGGGTCAGAAAGGTTTTTGACGATTGCGTGAATCAGGTCTGGAAATTTGACGTAACCCAAAAGGATTGGCAAATATCAGCAAGGACTTCAAGCACGGTCGGCAGGGTCTTTTGAAAACGTTGATATCTCTTCGTTTTCAGGCCTTTTTATCTTCACCAATCAGCAGCCGGTTATCTGAAAGGTACATATGCGGAGGGATTTCCAAGTTGTCTGGTGCGGGCTTATTTTTATAAACGCGACCAGCGACGTCAAAAGTCGAGCCGTGGCAGGCGCACAAAAAGCCACCTGCCCAGTCGTCAGGCAACGACGGCTGAGCCCCCGCCGCCAATTTGTCTGATGGCGAGCAGCCCAGATGCGAGCAAATTCCGACGACAACCAGTGTTTCAGGTTTGATCGAACGGTTCGGGTTGCGGGCGTAGGATGGGGTCAACTCATCGGGCTTGCGCTTTGACAACGGGTCAGCCAGCAAACCGTCGAGCTTGGGCAGTGTTGCGAGCTGCTCTGGTGTCCGTTTCAAAATCCACACGGGTTTACCGCGCCATTCGACAGTGATTTTTTCACCCGGTTTAATGCCTGATATGTCGACTTCTACCGACGCACCAGCAGCTTTTGCGCGTTCTGACGGGGTAAAAGTGCTCACAAAAGGCACCGCAACCGCAGCGACGCCTGCACCGCCAACAACTGCGGTTCCAATCATCCAGTTTCTTTTGTCTTTGTCCATTGGTGCGCCGATTGGCGCAACCTTCACGCTTGCTTGGGTCATGAGAATCCTTCAAGACTGGCTTGAAATAGGCTGTAAAAAAATTAATTATGGGGGTACTGGAATTGTAGCGGAGCAGCCATGCAGTTTTCAAACCCCTACTACAAGCCTGACCAGCAAGGCGTGTCTTAGTGTGACCATGCAGCACGTTTTGTGCGGGCAGAAGTTCACGGTTTTAATACTTTGGTTTATACAAGGCTGCTTGCATCACAAGGAAAAGCCTGTTGACCCTCATAATTAACACTGTGCGATTCATAGCTTTATCGTCAGCAATGTCTTACAACAACGGAGTACCCCATGGGCATGATGAAAGAATTCAAAGCGTTTGCGGTCAAGGGCAATGTCGTTGATCTGGCTGTTGGCGTCATCATTGGTGCCGCATTTGGCAAAATTGTTGACTCCGTCGTGGGCGATCTGATCATGCCTGTTGTCGGTGCCGTATTTGGAAAAATGGATTTTTCAAACCTGTTCATCGTGCTGGGCAATGCGCCT